>CALRRW020000088.1:0-6203 GCA_943370695.1 Comamonas sp. lk
AATGGCACGTTTGGCAGCATCCTTTACACGCGGATGCGATGATAATCCCAAATAATTATTGGCACAAAAATTCAATACGGTTTCACCGGTGTTCAATGTTATTTCCGCTCCCTGTTCCGAAACAATGATGCGTTCTTTTTTGTACAAACCTGCACTTTCAATATCGGCAAGTTCCTTTTGTAAATGTTGTTTGAGTTGTCCGTACATGGTATAAGTTAATTATGTTTTCTGTTAATAATGGTGGTTTCGTCTGATAGCTATCGGACTACGCTCAACCATCCTATCTTGATAAGTTATTTGTCTCACGCCTCTCTAAAGCTATCGTGATCCCTTTGACTGATGCTTAAGCCCGTTTAAACACAGCTGCACACCAATCGTTTAATACGATGTGCTGGTGATACTGGAATCCATAAACCAAAGCCGCTTTCTTCAAATCATCTAAATCCGATTCGTAAAAACCGCTGATAAGCATTGTGCCACCTTGCAGGATTAAATTACTGAGCTGATCGAAACTAAACAGCAATATGTTCTTATTGATGTTTGCCAGGATAATATCGAATTGCTGGGGTTTCACAATATTCAAATCTCCTTGTTCGAATTCAATATTATCAACATGATTAAGTTGCGTATTTTCAAAAATATTCTCTGCACTCCAATCGTCAATATCAATTGCATACACCGACTGTGCTTCCATTTTGGATGCCATAATGGCCAGCACACCTGTACCGCAACCGTAATCAAAAACCCGTTTGTCTTTAAAATTCTCTTGCAGCATTAACCGCAACACCAGTTGTGTTGTTTCATGATGTCCGGTACCAAATGTATTTTTGGGTTGAATGAGCAATTCGTATGGATACTCTTTTTCGATCTGGTGAAAGGGAGCTTTTACAATAACATTGTTGTCAATGATAATTGGTTCATAACCTGCTTCCCATTGGGCGTTCCAGTTTTGTTGTTCAATATGACTTTGCGCCACGGCATTCGGATCAATACCATATTTTTGGAGCAACTGCTCAAACACTTCACGTTTAAATGAAGATGATATGATATAAGCCGAAAACCCTGAATCGGTTTCCACAAAACCTTCATAATCCTCTTCGGCTAATTCAGCAATCAGCTGCTCGCGGATATCATCGTTGCAACGTATATTAAATTCGAAATATGCTTCCATGAAAATATAATGGGTAAATGGTGAAATGATTGAATGAGCAAATAAAAGGCGAAAGGTATTTACTCATTTTGTCCTTCACTCACTTACTTCTTTCTTACTATTCGATGTCCCAGCAATCGTATAAAATGGTGATGAGCTTGTTTTCATATTTTTCAAGGCTTTCATCGGCCATTACCACATCCATTGCAAAGCGGGTAATGGTGTGTCGATCATCTTCGTTGCTTACCGAGAAAAAATGTTCGACTACTTCCCTGAAATGATTTTCATATTCTTCGGTAGGCAACGCCTTCATAAAAGCTTGTTCCTTAATTAAGTCGAAATCATCATTGTAGTGATCATTTAAAAAATCGAGTATAACATTGGCTTCTGCCGAGTGGATGGTACCATCGGCAAGTGAAAGCAAACATAATATATGATATCCGGCTTCAGCGCGGTTCATTTTTTTGATAAATTGGGTTGGCATATGCAGCACTATTTGAGTGGTTAAAAGTAAGCCTATTTTTGAAAGTAGCAAACGGAAAAGTTGAGCGTTTATAGTTCATCGTTCATAAAAGAATAGTCAACAGCTTTTTAGTCCATAGTCCACAGTTTTAGCTGATTATTAAGGTGGTTGAGCTTAGTCCGATAGCTATCGGACGAAACCACCAGATTAAAAACTAACCCCTATCCCCTAACCCCTATCCCCTAATCACTTTTTTTCACCATATTTGCGCCACTATTTCAAGAAATTAACACAACATGAAAGATACATCCAACTTAGGTTTTGGAACCAAAGCCATACATGCAGGCCAGGAGCCCGACCCAACAACGGGAGCGGTAATGACTCCGATTTACCAAACTTCGACTTACGCACAGGAAAGTCCGGGGAAACACAAAGGATATGCCTATGCCCGTGGTAAAAACCCTACGCGCAGCGCATTGGAAGGTTGTTTAGCTGCTTTGGAAAATGCAAAGTATGGTTTGGCTTTCAGCAGTGGAATGGGTGCCACGGATGCGGTTATCAAAATGCTCAGACCGGGTGATGAAGTTATTACCGGAAACGATTTATACGGTGGTACTTACCGCATGTTTACGAAAGTATTTGCCAATTATGGAATCAAGTTCCATTTTATTGATTTGAGCAATCCGGAAAATATAAGCAAGTATGCAAATGCCAATACAAAACTGCTTTGGATTGAAACACCGACCAACCCCACCATGCAGATTATTGATATCAAAGCATGCGGTGTAATTGCCAAAAAACACAATTTAATTTATGCGGTTGACAATACATTTGCTTCTCCTTACCTGCAAAACCCATTGGCGCTGGGTGCGGATATTGTGATGCATAGCGTTACCAAATACCTTGGGGGGCACAGCGATGTGGTGATGGGAGCATTGCTTACCAGTAACGATTCCTATTATGAACAACTGGCTTTTATCCATAATTCATGTGGTGCTACTCCGGGACCAATGGATTCGTTTTTGGTGTTGCGGGGATTAAAAACATTGCACTTGCGCATGAAAGCACATTGTGCAAACGGCAGGGTAATTGCCGAATTCTTAAAAACACATCCTAAGATTGAAAAAGTATACTGGCCGGGATTTACAGATCATCCTAACCACGAAGTTGCCAAACAACAAATGCGCGATTTTGGGGGGATGATTTCCATTGTATTGAAAGATGTTGATTTGGAAAAAACATTCAAATTTGCTTCTTCGTTTAAGGTTTTTACACTTGCCGAATCGCTTGGTGGTGTGGAGAGTTTGATCAACCATCCTGCAACGATGACGCACGCAAGCATTCCCAAAGCCGAACGTGAAGCTGCCGGAGTGGTTGATAATTTACTCCGCCTGAGTGTGGGTGTTGAGGATATTGAAGATTTGATGGATGATTTGAAAAGGGTATTGGCGTAACTCCTTACCTGATAGAGCTAAAAAAAATGCCGGACTCATTTTACTGAAGTCGGCATTTTTTATGTATAAAAGAGTTAAAGAATTACTTCGCTTTAGCCGAAAGTACTTCTAACATTTTAGAACCAATCTCAGCCGGTGACTCCACAACGTGAACTCCGCAAGCGCTCATGATAGCCATTTTAGCAGCAGCTGTATCATCATGTCCACCAACGATAGCTCCTGCATGACCCATTCTGCGACCTGGAGGCGCTGTTTGGCCAGCAATGAAACCAACTACCGGTTTTTTGTTTCCTGTTTCTTTAATCCAACGGGCTGCATCTGCCTCATAACTTCCACCAATTTCACCAATCATGACAATTGCATCTGTTTCCGGATCGTTCATCAACATTTCTACTGCATATTTAGTAGGGGTTCCGATAATCGGGTCGCCACCAATACCAATAGCCGTGCTGATTCCCATTCCTGCTTTTACAATCTGATCCGCTGCTTCATATGTTAATGTTCCCGATTTAGAAACAATACCGATACGGCCTTGCTTAAACACAAAACCCGGCATAATACCTACCTTAGCCTGACCCGGAGTAATAACTCCCGGACAATTTGGACCGATAAGTGTTAAATCTTTTCCTTTAATATATTCCTTAGCATCAATCATATCTTTTACCGGAATTCCTTCGGTAATACATACAATTACTTTAATGCCTGCATCGGCTGCTTCCATAATGGCATCAGCTGCAAAGGGAGGCGGAACAAAAATAATCGAAGTGTTGGCTCCTGCTTTTGCTACTGCATCTGCTACCGTGTTAAATACGGGTCTATCCAAATGTGTTTGGCCACCCTTGCCCGGTGTTACACCACCTACAACGTTGGTTCCGTACTCAATCATTTGTTGTGCGTGGAAAGTACCTTCACTACCGGTAAATCCTTGTACAATTACTTTAGAATTTTTGTCTACTAATACTGCCATTGAATGTTACTATTTGTGCTTTTAAGCGGGGCAAATATGCGTTTTTTTAACCAAAATACCATTGGGTTTTATCATGCTGAAAATCAGCGGGGAATGGTTTATATGAAGATGATTGATGGTTTAAAGTCCCTGTGGCGCGGCTTAACTCCATTTCTTTTGATGCCAGCCACCGAAAAGCTAAGAATATTTCGTTTTGCGCATGAGAAAGAATACGATGTATACCAAGGACACAAAAATGATGAGCACCAACCCAATAATAAAAATATACTGCGTAACAGCGTGCTCCTTTTCCTGGGTGCGAATCATCCCGATTTCTTCTTCTTTGTTGATGAGGATTTGTTGTTTTTCAAACTTCTCCCTAAGGTATTGCTCCTCGAGGTTTGCAACACGCTCAGTTGTTTCTGTATTAAAAAGAGAATCGCTGTATTGCTTAAACAAAAGATGGTATTCAAGGGCTTCCTTGAAATTATGGGCTTGCTGTTCTATTCTGTACAACAACTCATAGGCATTCATCACATCCGTTTTCATGCTAAAGTTCAATCCCATTTCAAGGGATTCGGAAGCGTACTTTTTAGCAGCATGGTACATCTTGAGTTTAATGTAACAATCCGCAATACTCTCCAGCGTTATAGCAATGGCGGGGATATCACCCAGTGCCTCATCAATAGACAAGGAGCGTAAATAATAATTCAGCGCTTGTTTGTAATCACCATCTTTGCTGTAGGTTAATCCAATATTGTGCAGAGCAGTTGAAACATCTCTTTTATCACCAATTTTTTCATTAATGCTGGCACATTTTAAATAACTGGCCACCGCTTTTTCGGTATTGTTGCGTGCCTGGTAAATACTGCCAATATTGTTCAAACAATCGGCCATACCGTTTTCGTCCTTTAACCTTTCGAGGATGGCATAACACCTTTCAAAATGAGTCAATGCCTTGGTATACATTTTTTGCTCCATCAACACTACTCCGATATTATTGAGCGACCGGGCAGTGCCCTGAAAATCGTCCATCGACTCCGAAATTTTAAGTGATTGGTAATAATAATACTGAGCCAAAGCATAATTACCCATATTGTAATGAATACCTGCAATATTATTGTACACCGAAGAATAACCTGACTGGTAACTGCAGGGCAAAAATTTCACCAAAGCCCACCTGAGTGATTTAAGCGCCTGATCATACTTACCGGCATTGCGGTAAACAAACGCTTTATTGATATAACCGTTACCCGATCCTTTGCAAAACTTTACCTTTTCGCCAAGCTGAATGGCTAAATTGGCAAAACTATCGGTAACGGCAAAATCCGAGTTACGGTACTCCCACGCCAACTGGTTATAAAGATTAACTTTAGCAGTATCGCTGCGTTCGCTGGATAATTTATTCATCAGGCTATCTGTCACAATTTTATTTTGTGCAAAAGCAGTGAACGAACAACCAAAAATAAATAGGAAAAGGAATTTCATAGCGCAAGCAAGATATACTTATCGCGTTACTTCCGCAAATTGTAACTGATACAGGTTTTTGTAAAACCCGTTTAGCATCAAAAGCTCCTGGTGCGTTCCCCTTTCTACAATCTCTCCTTTGTCCATTACAATAATTTCGTGGGCATATTGAATAGTGGATAAACGGTGGGCAATAACAATTGAAGTGCGATCCTGCATCATAATTTTAATGGCACGCTGAATCGCTTGTTCGGTTTCATTATCAACAGATGATGTGGCCTCATCCAAAATTAATATTTTGGGTTGGGTAACCATGGCCCTTACAAAAGAAATAAGCTGTCGTTGGCCAACTGATAATGTGGCACCGCGTTCATGCACTTCCTGATTGTATCCGTTTGGTAATTTTTGAATGAACTCATGTGCGCCCAACAATTTTGCCGTTTCAATAATGTATTCATTGGTAATGTTTTTATTGAACATCCGGATGTTTTCAAATACAGCTCCTTTAAACAAAAACACATCCTGAAGCACAACGGCAATATGTTTGCGCAGGGATGTTAAATCAACTGTTTTTAAATCAATTCCATCCAGTAAAATAGTTCCCTTTTCAATTTCATAAAACTGGCTAAGTAAATTAATAATAGATGACTTGCCGGCTCCCGTTGCTCCCACCAATGCTACTGTTTTGCCATGGGGAACGGTAATATTAATATTACGCAATAC
>CALRRW020000089.1:0-6195 GCA_943370695.1 Comamonas sp. lk
CTCTTTGTTCATGTTGGTGATGGGATCCGTTTTCCAATCAAAGTTGCTCAGCTTGGCATCATACTTTTGCGTTTTAAGGCTATGAATGGTTTTGTAAATGAGCTTTATTTTTTTGTAAATAAAATACTCCAGCGAATAAAAGAAGAGTACAAATGAAAAAAGTAATGTAACACCGGCAGCAATAAGTGCTATGGCATAATCATAGTTATCGAGTATCCAGGTGGTAAGCCCTACAAAAAGCGATAAAATACCGGCAATAATAAGCGCAATGAAAACAGGCTTTGGGTTTCTGATCATATTTCAAATTTATAACCTACACCTTTCACGGTTCCGATATAAGCATCACCTAATTTTTCACGCAATTTGCGAATATGTACGTCAATTGTTCTGTCTACCACAAGCACCTCATCTCCCCATACTTTTTCCAGAATGTATTCACGTGTAAAAACTTTACCCGGCTTACCTGCAAGTAAAAACAATAATTCAAACTCTTTACGAGCCAGTTGAATTTTTTGCTCACCGCGGTATACCAAAAACGTTTCCCTGTCAATAATCAAATCACCAACCGTTAACTTGGCTTCGGCTACATCTCTGTTTTTTCTGCGCAAAATAGCACTGATGCGGCTATTGAGCACCCTTGGTTTGATGGGCTTGGCGATATAATCATCAGCTCCGGCATTAAACCCCGCAATTTCCGAATACTCTTCGGAGCGTGCTGTTAAAAATACAATAAAAGTATCGGCAAAACTTGAATCCGCTTTCATTAATTTGCATGCTTCAATACCATCCATTACAGGCATCATCACATCCAGCAAAATCAAATCGGGTTTTATTTTTTTACCAATGGTTATAGCTTCCTGCCCGTTGTGAGCGAGGTGTACATCATATCCTTCTTTCTTTAAATTGTATTGAATAAATTCCAAGATATCAGTTTCATCATCTACAACTAAAATTTTGAATGGGTTTTCCATGAGTTATTTTTTTGGTAACATTCGAGGAATGCTATAAGTTCAATATTAAGTAATGTTTAACAAATTGTTAAGAGCCGCCTGAAGATTGTTGATAATTGGGCAAAGCTCAACATAAAAAAGACGCCCCCATGGAAGCGTCTTTTCATTTATAAGAAGGTTTTACAAACCTATCAAGGAATCAACTTTATCAACCCAATACTAGGCTGTAACCGAACCATAAAACAAGGCGCGTTGCTCTTTTACACGTTCGTCTTCCAGGTATTCATCGTATGTCATGCGTTTATCAATCACCCCGTTTGGTGTAATTTCGATAATGCGGTTGGCAATACTTTGTGTAAAGGTATGATCATGCGAAGAGAAAATGGCTATATGCTTCCAGTCTTTCAAGGCATTGTTAAAAGCTTCAATTGTTTCCAAATCCAGGTGATTGGTAGGCTCGTCCAGCAATAAACAATTGGCATTGGTTAACATCATGCGGCTCACCATACAACGTACTTTTTCGCCTCCGCTTAATACATTCGATTTTTTAAATACCTCTTCGCCACTAAACAACATTTTACCCAAAAATCCGCGGATATACGTTTCGTCTTTTTCGGCCGAAAACTGGCGCAACCAATCTACTAAATTGTAATCGGCAGTGAAAAAGTGGTGGTTTTCATTGGGTAAATACGAGCGGGTTATGGTTTGTCCCCATACCAGCTCACCCGATGTGGCTTTTTCTGCTTCGGCCAGAATCTGGAAGAAAGAAGTAATGGCCAAATGTTCCTTAGATAAAATCGCAACCTTGTCTCCTTTATCCAGGGTAAATGTAATGTCTTTAAACAATACCGTTCCATCATCCAGTTTTTTGGAGAGGTTCTCTACGCGCAACACCTGGTCACCGGCATCGCGGTTGGGTGTAAAAATAATGCCCGGGTATTTACGTGTTGACGGTTTGATTTCGTCCACCACCAATTTTTCGAGTAATTTTTTACGGCTGGTAGCCTGGCGCGATTTAGAAGCATTGGCGCTAAAACGGGCCACGAAATCCTGCAACTCCTTACGTTTATCTTCCACTTTTTTGTTTTGGTCGGAACGCTGGCGCAAGGCCAATTGACTGCTCTCGTACCAAAACGAATAGTTACCTGAGTACAATGAAATTTTTCCAAAATCAATATCTGCCACATGCGTACACACAGCATCCAAAAAGTGCCTGTCGTGGCTCACTACTATAACGGTGTTTTGAAAATCGGCAAGGAAGTTTTCCAACCATGCAATCGTTTCCACATCCAAATCATTGGTAGGCTCATCCAGCAACAAAATATCGGGATTACCGAATAATGCCTGTGCCAGCAATACGCGCACTTTTTCTTTACCACCCAATTCGCTCATCAATTTTGAATGCAACTCTTCTTTCACACCCAAATCACTGAGCAAACCTGCTGCATCACTCTCCGCGTTCCAACCTTCCATTTCAGCAAACAATCCTTCCAACTCTCCTACCCTTTCTCCATCCGCATCATTAAAATCCGGCTTTGCATAAATGGCGTCTTTTTCTTCCATTATTTTCCAAAGCTTTTTATTACCCATGATAACGGTTTGCAATACAGGGTACGCATCAAATTCAAAGTGATTTTGTTTTAACACACTCATCCGTTCGCCCGGGGTAATGGAAACACTACCCGTGCTCGGATCAATTTCCCCCGAAAGGATTTTTAAAAAAGTGGATTTTCCTGCACCATTGGCTCCAATCACTCCATAACAATTGCCCGGAGAGAACTTAACATTCACATCCTCAAACAATACACGCTTGCCGTAGCGCAACGAAAGATTTCCTACTGAGATCATTAGCTTTTAAATTTGAGGGGCAAAAATACAACAATTTATCGGACTAATCGTAATGACATTCGTTAGGGGATGTATGGTTTTATGGCTCTGTGGGTTTGTGGGTTTATGTTGGGGAATGAACCATGAACGTTCACTCCCACAGTTCCCAAACCGCGAACTATGGACCGTGGACTATGGACCATCAACTACTTCTTAGCCGCTTTCTTCTTCCCCTCTTCCGTGAGTGCAAAACTACGGGTCATTGTTTTAATGTGCTCAACCTTGCGAAAACGCAAGGCGCTCCAATCCTCATCAATAGCAACAGCGCGCACAGGCTCAAATCCCAGCGCTCCCAATACATGCCAACCGGTGTCGCGGTTAAAATCACATTTGTATTTTTTGGATGTTCCCTTTGGATAACAAAACCACATGATTCCATCGTTGGCAACAAGGGAAACCATCATATTGGACAAAACATCCAATTCTTGTTGAGTGGCAGCAAAAGCAATTAAAAAATCGCCCTTCTTTACTTTTTTAGCATCGCGCACAAAAGCAGCTGTTCCCTCCATTAACTGCACCTCCACATCAAAAGAAGCAGGCGCATTAAATACTCCGACCTCTGTTTGCTGTTTAAAATTAAGTTTCTTGAATAATGGCGTCATGCAAGAATGTTGAGTATGGTAATTGTGTTGAGTATGGTAATTGGTTTTATGGCTTTATGGCTTTGGGGTTTAGGTAAAAACCTATAGACTGCCGACTATGGACTATGGACTATGGACTATGGACTATGGACTATCGACTATGGACTATGGACTATCAACTCCCCCCCGGTTTCTTCTTCCTGGCCCTTACAATAAACTTAAGGTACATCCCCTCTATCTGGGTTCGTGCCCAAGGCGTTTTGCGCAAAAAAGTCAAACTCGATTTGATACTGGGATCGTTTTTAAAACAATTCACATTCACCTCATCGGCCAAAAATTCCCAGCAATAAGTATCCACCAGCTCCGTGAGCATTTGCTCCAGTTTGATGCCGTGCAACGGATTGTTTTTTTGTTCTGTTTTTTCTTCCATATCGCCCTCCGTTATTTCCATTTAAACACCTCTCCCAGCCACCTGCTTTGTCTCATCCGCCTGGCTTTTTTCAACCCAAATTTATCGATGGCATATTTCCGCAAATGTTCAACAGCTTCTTCCACCGAATCGGTTACCAGTAAGTTCTCTTTGATATCAGCTTCCGAAACCGTTTTGTTTTCAATCATATCTTCGGTAAGCGCCAATAAATTTTTCCAGTAGTTTTTACCAAAAAGGATTACCGGAAACTCCCTCATTTTACCCGTTTGAATCAAGGTTAATGCTTCAAACAACTCGTCCATCGTGCCCCAGCCACCCGGCATAATCACAAAGGCGTAGGAATATTTGAGCAACAATGTTTTGCGCACAAAAAAATACTTGAACTCTATGGATTGTTGCACATAGGGATTTTCTTTTTGCTCATGCGGCAACATAATATTACACCCTATGGAACGACCACCTACTTCAAAAGCCCCACGGTTGGCTGCCTCCATAATTCCGGGACCTCCACCGGTGATAATGGTAAAGCCCAGCTTGCTGATTTCGGCTCCCATTTCACGCGCTTTAATATAGTATGGATGGTCATCTGTAAAACGAGCACTGCCAAAAACCGTTACACAGGGACCAATAAAATGTAATTTTCGAAAGGCAGAGATAAACTCCCAAAAAACCTTAAACGCAAAACGAAACTCACGAACCCGCGAACGCGGACCTTCTAAAAACCGTCTTTCCGAATGTGCTACCTTTTCGCGGAGTTCCTGTATCTTTTGTTTAGCCATTTTTCAAAGTAATGCTAATTCTGAGTGAAAAGGAATAGTCTATTGGTATTTTTTTAGCCGCTAATTGCGCAAATTACGTTTATGAAATACCATTGACTCGCTGTTAAAACGATATGGTCGTTTTGGGTTTTGATGATTAATGGGTAAATATGCATAAGTGAACTTGATGGCGCATGTATACCCAAAACCGGATGTATATGCGACATATTGTAGAAGATATAAAAGAGTTAGGCACTATTTAAAAGAGACACACAAATGATATTTACATTCATTCTAATAATATTAGGAGTTTTAACTACGACTGCATTGATTACCAGAAGAATCTTTCTGTTTGCTGCTTGTGGACTCATTTTATTCTCCAATATAGCTTTCTTGACTCTTTTTAAAATGAACTTACATTGCGACCAATACACTTCTCCTTACATAGCCTTTTTCGACTTTGAACAGCATCCCGAAGAAACTCCTACTCCTTTAGTATACCGACCAGTTATTGGAACACTAATACGATTGACTTATGCTCTAATCTTATTCTTAATATGCTTCTTTCCGACAATCCTGACATTACGCCATATCAAGAATTTTAACACTGAAAAACTAAAAAATCCATTATTATTATTAATTCCAATAGGAATAGTAGCCGCAATAATTCCTGATCGTATAATCGGAGAAAGACTAAGTACCATAATTCAGGTAGCGGGTATTTTTAACCTGACATTATTAATCGTGATTGCTTTATTCTATTCGACAGGAATTAGACTAAAGAGATTAAATAGCGCCTAACACGGGCCTTGCGCAAGTGGCGCTAACATCCTAAATAGTTGCATTTCGTTTCCGTAATTTATTTATCTTGGCTTGACAAATTCTCACTCGCATTCGCCACCAGCGTCAGGCCCGGGAACGTTAATAAATGTAATCTGCGCAATTAGCGGCTAAAAAAAAACGCCCGACTGTTCATCGAGCGTTTCTGTATCATCTAAAGTAAAAATTATAAATTTCCCCTTATTTCTTGTTCTCTTTCCAATGCTTCGAATAAGGCTTTAAAGTTTCCTTTTCCAAAACTTTTTGCACCTTTGCGTTGGATGATTTCGAAGAACATGGTTGGCCTGTCTTCTACCGGTTTGGAGAACAACTGCAATAAATAACCTTCATCGTCTCTGTCTACCAAAATACCCAATTCTTTGAGCGGCTCAATATCTTCTTCAATTTTACCTACACGGTCAAATAAATCTTCGTAGTAACTGCTGGGCACTTTTAAGAACTCAACACCACGGCTCATCAAATCGCGCACTGTAGCAACAATATCTTTGGTTGCAATAGCAATATGTTGCACGCCTTCACCCTCATAAAAATCCAAATATTCTTCTACCTGCGATTTCTTTTTTCCTTCGGCAGGTTCGTTAATCGGGAATTTTACATATCCGTTTCCGTTGCTCATTACCTTGCTCATCAAAGCAGAGTATTCAGTTGAAATATCATTATCATCAAACGATAAAATATTTCTGAAACCCATTACATCTTCATACCATTTTACCCATGGATTCATTTGGTTCCAGCCCACGTTTCCAACG
>CALRRW020000090.1:0-6168 GCA_943370695.1 Comamonas sp. lk
AATTCCTGTTATTAATGCTACTTTCATTTTCTTTTAGTTACTTATTGGCTATAGTCTCGCCTACTTCTTAAATTTCCTCAAAATACCCTGTTTGTTTGTTCTTCCTCACTTTGTCCCAGGCAAAATATTTACCGTTCATGGCCACATACACTCCGTGCGGTAAGGTTTGCGCAAAGGCCAAAGCACTTCCCAAATTAAAGAGTCCGTCACTTGAGCCAAATTTGTATGGAATCATGGCACCGGTTATAACGATGGTTTTATCCGTAATATTTTCAGCCAACACTTTTGCCGTGGTTGTCATGGTGTCCGTTCCATGCGTCACAACAATTCTCTCTTCTTCTGCTCTTTTGCAGCTTTCTATAATAATGCTGCGGTCAATATCGGTCATCTCCAAACTATCCACCAACATTAAGGTGCGAATGCTTAAGTCTAATTTACAGCGACCAAGCTTCAAAATCTCTTGAATATGAGTGTCTTTAAAAAACAATTGGCCGTTAAGCTCGTTGTATTCTTTATCAAAAGTACCTCCTGTAACAAAAATTCGTACCGACATGTATAATAAATAGTTGATTTTCCCTGCGAACATAAAGTATTTATCGGGAGTTTCAAAAGCTCCGAACCAACCCCAAAATCATGGCAAAAGACTGAATTAAATCAAGAGGTTTCTTTATTCAAGTAAAAAACTAATTTTGTGTTCCTTTAGAAAATAGAAATGAGTACAACTGACACCACGATTGAATCGGTAGTTATAAGATTTGCAGGCGACTCGGGAGACGGTATGCAATTAACCGGAACCCAATTTACCAATGCCGCAGCCTTGCATGGAAACGACCTTGCAACGTTCCCTGATTTCCCTGCCGAAATCCGGGCCCCTATCGGGACGCTTGCCGGAGTATCGGGTTACCAGATCCATTTTGGATCAACCCAAATTAATACCCCCGGTGACGAGAGCGATGTGCTTGTGGTAATGAACGTTGCCGCCTTAAAAGCCAATTTAAAAGGGCTAAAAAAAGGTGGGGTCATTATTGCCAACACCGATGGTTTTGATGCTAAAAACATGCGCCTGGCAAATGTGCCCGAAGATAAAAATCCGCTAAAAGATGGAAGCTTAGCCGGTTACGATGTAAAAGAAATTGATGTTACCAAAATTACGCGTGCCGCCTTAGCTGATAGTGGGTTGGGAACAAAAGAAATAGACCGCTGCAAAAACATGTTTGTGCTGGGTTTGTTATATTTTATGTATCATCGCCCCATTGAAAATACGATTGAGTTTATCAATGGTAAATTCAAGAAAAACCCGGCCATTGCCGAAGCAAATATCAAAGTATTAAAAGCTGGTTGGGCATATGGCGAAACCACCGAAATGTTTGCCCAACGCTATAATGTTGCTCCTGCAAAAATGGAAGCCGGTGTGTACCGCAGTATTATGGGAAACCAAGCTGCTGCTTATGGTTTAATCGCAGCATCGGTAAAATCTACCTTGCCGTTGTTTTACGGTACCTATCCAATTACACCCGCTTCGGATGTATTGCACGAGTTATCCAAATACAAAAACTTTAACATCAAAACATTCCAGGCTGAAGACGAAATTGCTGGTATTTGTGCCTCAATTGGTGCTGCCTTTGGCGGGCATTTAGCCATTACCGGTTCATCAGGACCCGGTATTGCGCTTAAGACCGAAGCAATTGGTTTAGCTACCATGCTGGAGTTGCCGTTGGTTATTGTAAATGTTCAGCGTGCCGGACCAAGTACCGGTTTGCCAACCAAAACAGAACAATCGGATTTGTTGCAATCGTATTATGGAAGAAACGGTGAATGCCCTGTTGTGATTTTGGCAGCTCAATCCCCTTCTGATTGTTTTGATATGGCTTACGAAGCTTGTCGCATTGCATTGCAACACATGATTCCCGTTTTCTTTTTAAGCGATGGATATATTGCCAATGGTGCCGAGCCCTGGAAGTTTCCAAAAAGCGAAGACCTACCGGCTATTAATGTTGAGTTTGCTGGCGAACGCAAAGCCACCGATGATAAATTTATGCCATACATGCGTGACGAAAAACTATCACGTCCATGGGCTGTACCCGGTACAAAAGGCTTGGAACACCGCATTGGTGGTTTGGAAAAACAAAACATCACCGGTAATATTTCATACGATGCCGATAACCATGAATTAATGGTCAAACTGCGCCAGGAAAAAGTTGATTTGGTTGCAAACTATATTCCCGAGCAAACAATTGATAACGGAGCCGACAGTGGCGACCTGTTAATTTTAGGTTGGGGCGGAACATATGGTGCGTTAAAAACTGCAACTGCACAACTCATTGCCGAAGGACATAAAGTATCGCATGCACATGTTCGTTATATGAGTCCGTTTCCTAAAAACCTTGGCGAATTAATGAGCAAATTTAAAACCGTAGTTGTTCCCGAATTAAACAATGGTCAGTTGGTTAAAATTATCCGCGACAAATATTTTGTGGATGCTATACCGTACAACAAAATTCAAGGACAACCTTTTATGTCGCATGAGGTAATTAATAAGATTAAAGAAATATTAGCATAGGGGTCAGGGATTAGGGGACAGCAGTTAGCCAAACCAACTTATACCCTTATCTATTCTAAACGAAACAACATGGAAACAACCGTAGAAAAGTTAACATCAAAAGATTTCTCATCCGACCAGGAAGTGCGCTGGTGCCCCGGTTGCGGAGATTATAGTATTTTAAAACAAGTACAAACCGTATTGCCTGATTTGGGTCGCCCCAAAGAAGAGTTTGTTTTCATTTCGGGTATCGGATGCTCTTCACGTTTTCCTTATTATATGGATACGTTTGGTATGCACTCCATACACGGAAGAGCAACTGCCATTGCCACCGGCTTAAAAGCCACGCGCCCCGATTTATCGGTGTGGGTGATTACCGGTGACGGTGATAGCATGAGTATTGGTGGAAACCACTTCATCCACATGCTGCGCAGAAATCCGGATTTAAATGTATTGCTGTTCAACAACCAAATTTATGGTTTAACAAAAGGACAATACTCACCAACATCTGAGCAAGGTAAGGTTACAAAATCAACACCAATGGGCTCACTGGATTATCCGTTTAACCCTATTGCTTTATGCCTCGGAGCAGATGCTACTTTTGTAGCACGCACCCTTGACAGGGATCCGAAACACCAACAGGCCATTATTAAAAGAGGATACGAACACAACGGAACTTCGCTGGTAGAAATTTACCAAAACTGTAACGTGTTTAACGATGGAGCTTTTGAAATTTACACCGAAAAGGGAACCAAAAAGCAACAAACTTTAATGATGGAACATGGTAAACCGCTCATTTTTGGCGAAAATTCAGAACTTGGAATCAAGCTTGACGGATTTAAACCCATCATTGTAAATGTTGCCGATGTTGCCGCAGATGAATTGTGGATACACGATGAAACAGATTTGGTAAAAGCACAAATATTATCTCGCTTTTATGATGACCCGAGTGCCGAAGAACATTTCCCACGTCCGTTTGGCGTGTTTTATGTAAACAACAAAAAGAAAACATTTGATCACCTCTTCAATCACCAGATAGCCTTTGCAAAAGAAACATACGGAACCGGTGATTTGGATAAATTGATTGCCGGAAGAGAAACCTGGATTGTAAACTAATTGCGATTTCGGATTTGAGATATTCGAATTTATTATAGACAGCTATCGGAAACGATGGCTGTTTTTGTTTAACGAATCTACGAAATGTAGGGCGTAATCTGCGGAAGAAAAATCACTCAAGAAGGTGCCTCACAAATAGTTTCTTGCTCGTCCCGAAAATCTCTAATCGAATTACTCATTTGCACATCTCCCACATTTTCACCATCTTGCTGCTAAACCTATTTAAGTTATGCTCAGTTTTTGGGAACGCAAAAATTTTATCCATTACAACTACATCATTATCGGTGCAGGTATTACGGGTTTATCTACAGCCTGTGCCATCAAAGAAAAAAATCCAAAGGCTTCTGTTTTGGTATTGGAACGCGGACTTTTACCAACCGGGGCCAGTACCAAAAATGCAGGCTTCGCGTGTGTGGGTTCCTTTAGTGAAAAACAAAGTGATTTGGAGTTGATGGGCGAAGATGCTTTTTTGAAACTGATTGAAAACAGGTGGATTGGTTTGTACTTGTTGCGCAAACGATTGGGCGATGAAAATATTGATTTCCAAAACAACGGTGGCTTTGAACTGGTGATGAAAAAAGATACCCTCCAACGGGAAAAATTGTATGAAATGAATGTAATGCTCGAACGCATTTTCGACAATAAAGTGTTTTATGAAAAACCGGAATTGGTGGAACGTTTCGGGTTCAACAAAGACATGGTAGAGTCGGTTTTACTCAATCCGTTTGAGGGCCAAATTGATACCGGAAAAATGATGCAAACCTTGCTCAGTTATGCAAACATCCTGCAGGTAAAAACAATCACCGGTGCAACAGTTGAGCAGGTAACCGAACTGGCAGATAAGGTGGAGGTCAACGTGCGGTCCATCAATCAAGAGCCCTTTATTTTTACCTGCGACAAAGTTGCTTATTGCACCAATGCCTTTACCACCCAGTTTTTCCCCGACCTCGATATTAAACCAGGTCGCGGGCAAGTGATGTGTACCTCTCCAATAGAAGGATTGCCATTTAAAGGAGTGTTTAGTTTTGACGAAGGGTTTTATTACTTCCGCAATTTTGAAAACAGAATCATATTCGGGGGTGGTCGAAATATTGATGTTGAAACAGAACAAACAACAACGTTTGCTTTCAATGAGAAGATCCAACAACAACTCGAATTTTACCTGGCTGAAATGATTATCCCCAATCAACATTTCACCATTGATTATCGCTGGACAGGCATCATGGCATTTGGAGAACAGAAACTTCCTATTCTCAAAAAAATAACCGACCGCCAGATTGTAGGAGCACGCTTAAACGGAATGGGGATATCACTAGGCAGCAAAATTGCTGATGATTTAAGCAAACTGATGCTTGAATAAATGCTTGATTGTTCAATGACAAAGCCTCTCGTAAATGTTACATCCCTAAAGGGATTCAACTTCGTTTCTCCCCATCTCATAACAATCTTAAATCCTTGACGGAATTATACATTATCACGAGGCAGACATAATTACGTCCCGTTAGGGACATGATATTGTTACGGGAAAGCTGCCAAAGAATAAACGAATCCCGTTAGGGATGAAACATCCTTCGCGATGATATTCCCCACTCCTTCGATTCAATTATACAATTGCAGTTTTCCTGAAAATTACTATCTTTCAAACCAAAACTAATCATATACACATGAGTTTATTCCGTAAAAAATCACTAACCGACATGCTCGCACATGCAGCAGATTCGGAAAAAGGATTAAAACGCACATTGAGCGCTGCCAACCTTGTAGCACTTGGTATCGGAGCCATTATTGGTGCTGGATTATTTGTACGCACAGCCGCTGCTGCTGGACAAGCAGCCGGACCAGGCGTTACCATCTCCTTTATTATTGCCGCTGTGGGTTGTGCATTTGCAGGATTGTGTTATGCAGAGTTTGCAGCCATGATTCCGATTGCTGGAAGTGCTTATGCATACAGTTATGTAACCATGGGCGAACTTATTGCCTGGATTATTGGTTGGGCTTTGATTATGGAATACGCATTGGGTGCCGCCACAGTTAGTATTGCCTGGAGTGAATACCTAAACAAACTCTTAGATGGTTCCATACCTTATGAATGGTGCCACTCCCCCTTCGAGAGTTTTACAGACTCCCTGGGTGTATTTCACCAGGGTTATATCAATGCTCCGGCTTTGGTTATCCTGTTGTTGCTTACCCTTCTATTGATTAAAGGCACGCAGGAATCAGCAATGGTAAACACCATTATTGTATTTGTAAAAGTAGCTATCGTTATTTTGTTTATCGTGTTGGGATGGCAATACATCAAACCCGAAAACCATACACCTTATATGATTCCCGAAGGAACACCACCGGTAGTGGATCAAGCAGGAAAAGTAATTGCCGATTACAGCGGATGGAACAAACATGGTTGGGGTGGAATTTTGGGCGGAGCAGCCATTGTGTTTTTTGCGTTTATCGGTTTTGATGCCGTGAGCACCGCTGCACAGGAGGCTAAAAATCCTAAACGCGATATGCCAATT
>CALRRW020000091.1:0-6102 GCA_943370695.1 Comamonas sp. lk
CCTCCGGCCAGGCCCGATAACTGTTCGTATTGTGTTCCAACAGTTGGGAAGTTAATCCCCAGCTTTATTCCATATCCAAGCGGATCCGATTCATCTTTTTGAATTTGTGCGTGCGCATCAAACCCGGTGATGATGAAGATACAGGCATATATAACAATTTTTTTTAGCGGCATAAGAGGGACCGAATTTAGCGGTTTAAGTATCATTAATCGTTGTTGTAAAGAAAGTCAATATTTCTTTTCAAACCGTTGTATTTGGTTCTTTTTACAGGTGAATTTTTAAACACCCGGGTGAAAACGGCTTCCGAAATATCAATCCATTCCTGTTTTGACATGTGCATCAATTCATCGGATGGGGCAAATCTTTTTTCGTTGTTGGGCACCGAAAAACGGTTCCATGGGCATACATCCTGGCACACATCGCAACCAAATACCCAGTTATCAAACTGTCCTTTGAGCTGTGCCGGAATAGCGTCTTTTAACTCAATGGTGAAATACGAAATACACTTACTGCCATCCACTTTGTTGGGTTGCACTATTGCCTGGGTAGGGCATGCATCAATACAGGCCGTGCATGTTCCGCAATGATCGGTTGAGGGTTTATCATACTCCAACGGAAGATCAATAATGAGTTCGCTCAAAAAGAAAAAGGACCCACGCCCCTTGTTGATGATATTGGTATTTTTTCCCACCCAACCCAATCCGCTTTTGGCGGCCCAGGCGCGTTCCAGCACCGGGGCGGAATCCACAAACGCCCTGCCGTTCACCTCTCCTATTGTTTCGGTTATATATTGTAAGAGTTCTTTGAGTTTATCTTTTACCACAAAATGGTAATCTTCGCCATAGGCATACTTTGAGATGCGGGGAGCTGCTGCATCGGTTTGTTGCAGCGGACTGTAATAATTGTATAAAAAGGAGATAACGGACTTGGCCCCATCAACGAGTAAGCGGGGGTCGAGGCGTTTGTCAAAATGGTTTTCCATATAGGCCATCTCTCCGTTCATGCCATCCTTTAGCCATTGCTCCAATTTGGGGGCTTCATCTTCCAAAAACTCCGCTTTGGAAATGCCGCAAAAAGCAAAACCGAGCTCGGAAGCTTTTTGTTTGATGAGAAAGGTATGTTGTGCGGTATGGCTCAAGGCTGGCGAAGATAGCGGTTATGAATGATTAGCGCAAAAAAGCAAAAAAGACAACCGGGTTGGGGTTGTCTTTTGATAATATTGTAAGTGACTTGGGGATTGTTTTTGCATTTTCTCTCCCACTCCACTTTTGCTCTCCCGATAACTATCGGGACCGAATTTCGCATTTCTCTAATGATGGTGCCCACCGGGACCATGAACATGGCCGTGTGCGAGCTCTTCTTCGGTTGCTTCGCGCACATCAAGTACTTCTACATCAAAATTAAGTTCAACCCCTGCGAGTGGGTGGTTTCCGTCAACGGTTGCGGTTTCGGTATTCACAGCGGTAATGGTTACGATAAAACGTTGTTCATCTGAACCTGCTTCAAACTGCATACCGGGTTGAATTTCCTGCCCGTTAAAGGCAGCCAATGGCACTTCCTGCACCATTCTTTCATCGCGGATACCATATCCTTTTTCGGGACTGATTTTGAGGTTGAGTTTTTCACCAACCGTTCTTCCGTCCAATCCTTCTTCCATTCCGGGAATTAAATGGCCCATACCGTGCATGTATGCCAGGGGATCTTTACCCGAACTGGAGTCGAGCACAACTCCGTTGTTATCTGTTAGGGTGTAGTGGATCGACACCACTTTGTTTAAACTTACTTTCATTGTTTGGTCTTTTTTTTATGTTTAGTTTCCTATCAGGAAACAATTTAAGGTAATGGGCAGCAAAGGTGCAGTTCCTTGAAAGATAAACAAGAAACCACCGGAATATTTTTGGCCCGGGCAGGCGAAACAGCGCCAATGATGGAATGAATTTTATCAACTTATACACCAGAAAGCCAAAAAAAGATGCATTTACATTTGCTTAACGTTATTTTCGCCCCATTAATAACAAAACTTATCAATGGATATTTTCGAAAAATTAGCGAAAAAAGCCGGACCATTAGGTCAGCACGCAGATGATGCTTACGGATATTACATGTTTCCGAAACTGGAAGGTGAAATAGGTCCTCGCATGACATTCCGCGGACAACAAATGCTTAACTGGAGTTTGAATAATTATTTAGGATTGGCTAACCATCCTGAGGTGCGCAAGGCAGATGCTGATGCGGCTGCAGAGTTTGGATTGGCTTACCCGATGGGTGCGCGTATGATGAGTGGAAACTCGGTGTACCATGAACAATTGGACAGGGAACTTGCGGAGTTTGTGGGTAAAGAAGATGCGGCATTATTAAACTATGGCTACCAGGGAATGGTGAGCGCTATTGATGCCTTGGTTGACAGACATGATGTAATTGTATATGATGCGGAAAGCCATGCATGTATTGTGGATGGTGTGCGCTTGCATATGGGTAAACGTTTTTTATACAAACACAATGATGCTGCGAGCTTGGAGCAACAATTGGAGCGTGCCAAAAAATTAACGGATATATCGGGTGGTGGTATTTTGGTGATTACTGAGGGTGTTTTTGGGATGACGGGTTCACAGGGAAATGTTGCTGAGATTATTGAATTGAAGAAAAAATATGACTTCCGTTTATTTGTAGATGATGCGCATGGTTTTGGTTCAATCGGAACAGGGGGACGTGGGATTGGATATGAACAAAACTGTAATGATGGTATTGATATTTATTTCGGAACGTTTGCAAAAAGTATGGCTTTGATTGGTGGTTTTGTGGCTGCCAAAAAAGAAGTGATAAAATATTTACGCTACAATTTGCGCTCGCAAATTTATGCGAAGTCTGTTCCAATGCCTATTGTAAAAGGAGCGTTAAAACGTTTGGAGTTAATCCGCAACCATCCTGAATACAAAGAGCAATTGTGGACCATTGTGCGTGCATTGCAAGGTGGCTTAAAAGAAAAAGGTTTTGATATCGGACAAACAGATACAATGGTAACTCCGGTAATGATGAAAGGTACTGTGGGCGAAGCTACAGGTGTTGTTCACGACTTACGCGAAAACCATGGTATTTTCTGTTCGGTAGTTGTGTATCCTGTTATTCCAAAAGGAATGATTTTGTTACGCTTAATTCCTACTGCAGTGCATACGTTGGCTGATGTGGAAGAAACCATTAACGCTTTCGGAGCAATCCGCAGCAAACTGGAAAGTGGTGCTTACAAAATGGAGCAAGGAATTGTTTCAATGGGAGAATAGACCATTATTTCATTCATACAAAAAATCCATTCTGCTTTAGTGTAGAATGGATTTTTTTTTGCAAACTGCTGATGCGTTTATTGAAACCGAATGGCTTTAATCGGTGTAATTCTCGACACAAACCGCGAAGGCAATAAAAGCACGACATAACAAATAATAAAGCTACCCAAGTTAATGAGCAAGATATCTTGTGTTTGCAATTCGATGGGAACCTGGCTGAGGTAATAGGATGCCTGGGATAATTTAAACCATCCGAAATACTGCTGCGATAAACAAATGCCGATACCTGCAATGTTGCCAAACAGCATACCGAGTAAAATAAGGCGTGCGGCCATATACATAAAAACAGCGCCTATTGTGCGATTAGAAGCGCCAACGGCTTTGAGCATGCCAATCATATTGCCGCGTTCAATAATTAAAATTAACAGCGCTGTAATCATGTTAATGCATGCCACCACAATCATCAAAATAATAATCACCCATACGTTTAAATCGAGCAAACCCAACCAGTCAAATAATTGGGGATACAAATCGCGGATGGAATGTAACCCGAGGTGATAGGGTAAAACCAATAACAAATCATTGGACACGATATCGAGTTTTTCGTAATCTTTAATGCCCAGTTCGTAACCACTGATGGCGGATTCATTCCACGAATTCAATTTTTGAACCTGGCGCATATCCACAAAGGCGTATAGTTCATCCATTTCGGCCAGGCCTGTGTTATAAATACCGGTGATGGTAAACTTGCGCACCCGTGGGGGTTCTTCGGCAATGTATAACAATACGGCATCGTTTAATTTAAGTGCGAGCTTATTGGCCAAGGCCACCGAAATAAAAATATTTTTGGAAACCTCGCCTGTATCAAACGTTAACGTTTGGCCTTCTACAATATGCTGTTGTAAAAATCGCCAATCAAAAGAACGATCAACTCCTTTTAATACAACTCCGGCAAAATCAGTGGGTGTTTTAAGAATCCCGGCTTTGATGGCAAACGGTTGCAGGTGGGTGATTTCGTCATTGTTCAACAACATTTTTTCCATCACGGTGTCCCTGTATACGGGTATTGTTTCCAAAGAATTGTTCATATCCAAATGTGTAATTTGTATATGCGTACTGAAACCAATAATTTTACTGCGGATTTCCAACTGATATCCTTTTACGATTGCAATGGAAATAATCATTACCGCAATACTTAAAGCAACAGCACCTGTTGCAATACGTATAATTAATGGGGAAGTTCCGGAACCTTTGTTGGCGGAAAGTCGTCTTGCTATATAATATGAAAATGAAAATCTCATCTGAAAGAATGGTCGAATATAAGAAGGTACTTGTTTTTTTTCTCGTTTGTTTTTCTCTCACGGTTGGTGCGCAGCAAAAAATAACCACCGGAGCAGCGCAATTTTCTGCTTATTTACCCATGCTCAAAGGGAAAAAGATTGCAGTAGTGGTTAATCAAACGTCCACCATTGGCAGCACACATTTAATTGACTCGCTCAAAAAACTGAATGTAGCGATTAAAGTTATTTTTGCCCCGGAGCATGGATTCAGGGGCGACTACAGCGCGGGCGCACATGTTAAAAGCGGCAAAGATGCCAAAACAGGATTGCAGGTTATCTCTTTATACGGTGACCATAAAAAACCCACGAAGGCGGATTTAAAAGACATTCAATTGGTGTTGTTTGATATACAGGATGTAGGTGCGCGTTTTTACACGTACATATCGACCTTGCATTATGTAATGGAAGCTTGTGCGGAAAACAACAAGCCGCTGGTGGTGCTGGACAGGCCGAATCCCAATGGATTTTATGTAGACGGGCCGGTATTGGACCCAGCCTTTTCATCATTTGTGGGCATGCATCCCATACCGGTGGTGCATGGGCTCACCATTGGGGAATATGCAATGATGATTAACGGTGAAAAGTGGCTTAAAGATTCTGTTCAGTGCAGGCTTACGGTGATTAAAATGCAAGGTTATGATCATACGGTGAAATATGAATTGCCGGTAAAACCGTCTCCCAATTTGCCAACGGTTGCATCTGTTTATTTGTACCCGAGCATTTGTTTGTTTGAGGGTACAAACTATAGCCTTGGCAGGGGCACGGATAAACCATTTGAGTGCATTGGTAAACCTCAAAACACTTCGGGTAATTATACTTTTACGCCTAAGGCAATTGCGGGTGTTGCCGAAAACCCTCCTTACAAAAACCAACTTTGCCGGGGATATTTGCTTACGGATTTTACGCAAACCGTTTTTGCAAAAGAACCAAGGATGTATATTGACTGGATTATTGATTTGTATAAAGAAGATACTGCCAAAGCAACTTTTTTTACCGACTTTTTTGATAAACTAGCGGGCACCGACAACCTGAGAAAACAAATTGTGGCGGGCAAAACGGAAAGTGAAATACGTGCAAGTTGGGAACCACAGCTTAACCAGTTCCGAAAAAAGAGAAGCAAATACTTATTGTACAAAGATTTTATCTACTATTACAAAAAAGACGCTAAATGAAAAACCCTTTAGTTGCTCATCTCAAAAAGGATTTGCTTTTAGAATGGCGCATGCGGTATGCCATCAATGGTATTTTGTTGCATGTAATTTCTTCGGTGTTTCTGGTATTTCTTTCGGTGAAAATTTTAAATGCCCCAACCTGGAATGCACTGTTTTGGCTCATCTTGCTTTTTTCATCGGTGAGTGCCGTGGCCAAGGGATTTGTGGGCGAACAAAAAGGCCGTTCGTTGTATTATTATTCCATCAGTTCTCCGCAGCATATCATACTGGCCAAGATTATTTTCAATAGTGTATTCATGGTTATTATTGCGA
>CALRRW020000092.1:0-6094 GCA_943370695.1 Comamonas sp. lk
ACCAATCAATAAATACCTGGAATAGGTTACATGTGCCCAGGCATAAAAAAAGATGACCCCTAATACAAAAACAGATATTCCCATAACCATAAACTTACTGTATCCAACCGGCATTGCCAGGGCATTAATTGCAAAGGCAACCGCAATGAGGGGAATAAACTGCACAATATGAGATTGTTTTAACGAAAATAATTGGGTATCTTTAAAAGTAACCAACAAAAATTGAAGTAAGCAACTGATGGATAAAAAGTAAATACAATACAGGTACCGCGGATTCCAGAAAGGGACAAAATCGTTGGGGGTGAAAACTTCATACAGGGCCCAGTGGCCGGCAATGGCATTTAATATTGAAAATCCTCCAAATCCCAGCAACCACAAACGGCCTTTAATACCCCTCCTGTTTAAATCAAACACCAGCCAGGTTAAACCGATTCCGATAACCAACAACAATGCAATTTGGTACCACCGTATTCCATTAAACCGGGTGATTGAAGCCCACAACCAATTGGTTCGGGGAGCATCAGATACCAGCAGTTTAGGGCCCGAAATTAGTTGAGCATGCACACCAAACTTTCCCATATCGGGCAACTGTTGTTGAATAATTGTATCGAAAGTATAAGATGCCATCAAGTGTTCATCATCAGGTTGAGTCCCTCTCAACAAATCCTTCCGGATTTGTTCGGGAGATTTGGCAATATTCCAAATGCGCAAATCATCAATGCGGCCTTTAAAAAAGAAAGCCGGATGCATATAAGGCTCCCCGTTATAACGTGTCTCAGCCCCTACCATAAAAGTAATGCTGCTATCGGGTTGGGCAATTGGCGTTGGGTGTTCATTGGAGAGCATCACCACCACTTCTCCATCCACAAGCAGTCGTGAAGACATACCATCGTATGTGAGTGCAAAGTGATGCCAACCCGGTGTAAGAAGTTCTAAATTGTAATATAAGTTGTGGGGAGGTACTGTGGAATCAAACAACACACACCCATAAAGTTTGCCCAAAAACAATGCAATAGCATACCCTTTGTGCTGCGTATTTCCTGCCAAAGTTGGGGTATATTCTTCGGCAGTCCAATCGGCCTCCCAGGCAAATAGCTCCAATGTGAGTTGTTGGGTGGGCTTGATAGCCGTATCTGATTTTAGATTGAGGTAAGCATAATCACCACTAAACTCAATAGCATGATCCGTTTGTCCAACTACCCGTATACCTGTTATACAAAAAGAAATAATGATGGATAATCGTAAAAAAAATAGCCGTTTGCACATGTAACGAATCTATAAAAATATCCTATTCATCAACGACCAATTATTCTAATAGACGTTAAATAAAATTTTTCTAATAGAGATATGAAATAAAAAGGGATGATACATTCTACACGAATATAAACGCTCTATATATGCTGAAGCCAAATAACGGGAACAATGGCGGATCTTCATAAAAAAATCCCACCCCGAATGAACGGAATGGGATTTTACAATATGTAAGATTTACAATCCTAGTTTGAACCTACTGTTTCACCTTTCGATGCCATCAGCATATCATACTCTTCTTGTGAACCTACGATTAGTTTTTCGTATTCGCGGATACCTGTTCCGGCAGGAATCAAATGTCCTACGATAACGTTTTCTTTCAAGCCTAGCATATGATCTACTTTACCTGAAATAGCTGCTTCGTTTAACACTTTGGTTGTTTCCTGGAACGATGCTGCACTCATAAAGCTTGCAGTACCCAATGAAGCTTTGGTAATACCCATGATTACCTGCGCTGCAGTTGCAGGCTGTGCATCACGAACTTCTACCAATTTCAACGCCTTACGTTTCAACATTGAATTTTCGTCACGTAGTTTACGAACGCTTACAATCTGACCAGCTTTTAAGTTGGTTGAATCACCTGCATCAATAACTACTTTTTTATCGTAAATCCAATCGTTGGTTTGTTTGAAATTCCATTTATCAGCGTTTTCGCCTTCAAGGAACAAAGTATCACCCGGATCTTCCACGTTGAGTTTTTGCATCATTTGACGCACAATTACTTCAATGTGTTTATCGTTGATTTTTACCCCTTGCAAACGGTATACCTCTTGGATACCATTGGTGATATAACGTTGAACGGCCAAAGGACCTTCGATACGCAATATATCCTGTGGTGAAATTGAACCATCCGATAATGATGAACCTGCTTTGGCGAAATCATTCTCCTGAACAAGGATATGTTTCGACAATGGCACCATGTATTTCTTTTGCTCACCATCTCTTGATGTAATCAAAATTTCACGGTTACCACGTTTGATACCACCAAACGTTACAACACCATCAATTTCGGTAACTACAGCAGGGTTTGAAGGATTACGTGCCTCGAATAACTCGGTAACACGTGGTAAACCTCCCGTGATATCTCGGGTTTTACCGATTACACGTGGAATCTTAACCAAAATCTCTCCCGCTTTCATGTTCGCACCATCTTCAACAATGATGTGAGCACCTACCGGAATATTATACTCTCTGATGGTTGCACCTTTTTTATCCGAAACGATGATCGAAGGAATTTTGGTTTTATCTTTTGATTCGATAATTACTTTCTCCTTGTGACCTGTTTGCTCATCACTTTCTTCTTTAAAGGTAATGTTCTCAATAATGTTTTCGAACTTAACGTTACCTGCAAAATCAGAAAGGATTACCGCATTGTACGGATCCCAGCTACAGATACGCTCACCTTTATCCACTTTTTGTCCGTTTTTCACAAACAAATGCGAACCGTAAGGAATATTTAAGGTGATAATGGTATTACCCGTTTTCTCATCAATAATACGAATCTCTCCCTGACGACCAATAACAGTATCCACTTTACCGATTTCAGGAATATCCATCACAACGGTTTTGATTTCTTCAAATTCTAACTTACCACCGAACTTAGCATTCATTTGGCTTTCGTTAGCAATATTTGAAGCCGTACCACCCACGTGGAAAGTACGAAGTGTTAACTGTGTACCCGGCTCACCAATTGATTGTGCTGCAATAACACCAACAGCTTCACCACGCTGAGCCATGCGGCCTGTAGCAAGGTTACGTCCGTAGCATTTTGCGCAAATACCAACTTTTGTTTCGCAGGTTAATGCTGAGCGAATTTCAACCATCTCAATTGGAGACGCATCAATTTTCGTAGCAACTTCTTCTGTAATCTGATCTCCCGATTTGCAGTACAATTCTCCTGTTAACGGATCATATACGTCATGCAAACTGGTACGACCTAAAATACGTTCGAACAAGGTTTCAACAATCTCTTCATTATCTTTTAATGCAGCCGTTGGAATACCACGCAATGTTCCGCAATCCGGTTCATTTACAACCACATCTTGCGCCACATCATGCAACCTACGTGTAAGGTAACCCGCATCCGCAGTTTTCAAAGCCGTATCCGCCAAACCTTTACGCGCACCGTGGGTAGAGATAAAGTACTCGATAACCGAAAGACCTTCTTTGAAGTTACTCAAAATCGGATTCTCGATAATCTCTCCTGTTCCACCACTTGCATTTTTTTGCGGTTTAGCCATCAATCCCCTCATTCCACCCAACTGGCGAATTTGCTCTTTCGAACCACGCGCTCCCGAATCCAACATCATGTATACAGGGTTGAATCCTTGTTGGTCTTCTCTTAATTGTTTTAATACCGTATCCGCCAAACGAGAGTTTACACGTGTCCAGATATCAATAACCTGGTTGTAACGCTCATTGTTGGTGATGAAACCGTTATTATAGTTACTCCAGATATCATCAACCTCTGCCATTGCCTCTTTCACAAATTGCTCTTTTTCGGCAGGAATACTCACGTATGATAAGTTAAATGATAAACCACCCTTGAATGCAAAATGGTATCCTAAGTCTTTGATATCATCAAGGAACTTAGCACATTTATCCATACCACAATCTTTAATGATGGCACCAATAATATCACGTAAACTTTTCTTGGTTAACGACTCGTTTACAAAACCATAATCGGTTGGTACTACTTGATTAAACAAGATACGTCCCAATGTGGTTTCGATTAATTTGTTTACCAAAACACCATTCTCTTTTACGTTTGCTTTTACTTTTACAAACGCATGCAAATCAACTTTTTTCTCGTTAAAAGCAATAATTGCTTCTTCAGCCGAATAGAAAGTTAAACCTTCACCTTTGATATGGAATTCTTTAGTGTCTTTACGTCCTTTGGTGATGTAGTACAACCCCAAAACCATGTCTTGCGAAGGAACCGCGATAGGTGCTCCGTTTGCAGGATTCAGGATATTGTGGGAAGCAAGCATCAATGTTTGGGCTTCCAAAATTGCTGCGTTCCCCAATGGAACGTGAACAGCCATCTGGTCACCGTCAAAATCCGCATTAAATCCTGTACATACCAATGGATGCAATTGGATAGCTTTACCTTCAACCAATTTAGGTTGGAAAGCCTGGATACCCAATCTGTGGAGTGTAGGAGCACGGTTAAGCAATACAGGATGTCCTTTCAAAATGTTTTCAAGAATATCCCAGATAACTGCTTCTTTTCTGTCTACTAATTTCTTAGCCGATTTTACCGTTTTGACAATACCACGCTCTAATAATTTGCGGATAATAAATGGCTTGAATAACTCAGCAGCCATATTTTTAGGAATACCGCATTCGTGTAATTTTAATTGAGGTCCAACCACAATTACCGAACGACCTGAATAATCCACACGTTTACCCAACAAATTTTGACGGAAACGACCTTGTTTACCTTTAAGCATATCGCTTAACGATTTCAACGGACGGTTACCTTCTGTTTTCACAGCGCTCACACGTCTGGTGTTGTCAAACAATGAATCAACAGCCTCTTGTAACATACGTTTTTCGTTACGTAAGATTACCTCAGGTGCTTTGATTTCCATCAAACGTTTCAAACGGTTGTTACGAATAATAACACGTCTGTACAAGTCATTCAAATCCGAAGTTGCGAATCTTCCACCTTCCAATGGAACGAGTGGACGCAATTCCGGAGGAATAACCGGCAATATTTTTACCACCATCCACTCAGGGCGGTTATCGCCATGAATTTGTGATGCACGGAAACCTTCGATTACTTTCAAACGTTTCAACGCTTCTGTTTTACGTTGTTGTGAAGTTTCTGTATTTGCTTTAATACGCAAATCAAAACTCAACGAATCCAAATCAATTCGTGACAACAAGAACCACAAAGCTTCACCACCCATTTTGGCGATGAATTTATTAGGATCTTCGTCATCCAAATGTTGGTTATCTTTTGGCAATGAATCCAAAATATCCAAATATTCTTCCTCAGTGATAAGGTCGTATTTTTGAACACCATCAGTTGTTTTCATACCTGGTTGGCATACTACATAACGTTCGTAGTAAATAACCATGTCCAATTTTTTTGTAGGTATACCCAACAAATAACCAATTTTGTTTGGCAACGAACGGAAATACCAGATATGCGCCACCGGCACTACTAAGTTGATATGACCAATGCGCTCACGTCTTACCTTTTTCTCTGTTACCTCAACACCGCAACGATCGCACACGATACCTTTGTAGCGAATACGTTTGTATTTACCGCAATGGCACTCGTAATCTTTTATAGGTCCAAAAATCCTTTCACAAAACAAACCACCCATCTCTGGTTTAAAAGAACGGTAGTTGATTGTTTCAGGTTTTGTTACTTCACCAAATGATTTAGTCAGAATTGATTCCGGAGAAGACAATCCAATTCTAATCTTGGTAAAGTTGCTTTTTATTTTTTGATCTTTTTTTAATGACATATGGTTGTCGTTATTTCTTTTAAAGTTGTTGAGCACAAAAAATGATATAAAGTGATTGCACAACTTTCATTGTGCAATCACTATTCAATTACTGTTTACTCAAGTGTTAAGTCAAGACCTAATCCTCTTAATTCATGTACCAATACGTTGAATGATTCAGGAATACCCGGCATTGGTAAGTTATCACCTTTAACGATTGCCTCGTAGGTTTTAGCTCTACCGATGATATCATCCGACTTAATGGTAAGAATTTCCTGTAAGATATTGGCAGCACCAAATGCTTCGAGTGCCCAAACCTCCAT
>CALRRW020000093.1:0-6068 GCA_943370695.1 Comamonas sp. lk
GTTTCCCACTCGGTAGTTGAAAGATGATCAAATTTTTGTTTGGCAAAAAAAGCTTCCACTTTTTCCAGTTGAGCAATCCGTGTTTGTTCGTTTTCTTCAGAATATTGCTTGCGCTGTTCTTTTATTGCTTTCTCATAAGGCGAATAAAATGGATTGATGCGTTTACGTATCTCTTCATATGCAATTACACCTTCCAGTACGCCGTAAAACGAAACCTGCTTACCAATACCGTAATACCTAACCGAACGATCACCTGCCAATACATTACCCACCACGGCTGCGCTGAATCGCAATTGTTTTTCCTCCAGCTCATTCTTGTATGCTAATAACCTGTCATTGCTTAATAAGTCATTTATATTGGGTTTGGAAACAGATTTTGCCGAATGGTTTTTGTCCAGAATTGTTAAAAATTGCTGTCCATATTTTTCCATTTTGTTTTGCGATACCCCCAAAACCTCCAGCATTTCATCTTCGGTTACCGGCATTTTTTCCATCATATCATGCAATGTGCTGTCATGGAAAATAACATAAGGAGGTAACCCTTCATCATCCGCAATACGTTTGCGCAATTGTTTCAGTTGTTCAAACAAGGATAACTCGTTTTCCATTCTGCCTTCCGATACCAAATCCCGGGAAACCTTGTCTTTGCGGCTGCGTTCGCGTCTCGGAGTGTATTCAACAACAACAGGTTCGTTTAAATACAATTTGAACTGGCCCTTTAACACCCCTTCGCCAAATGCTGTCATGTTTAATACATTGCCTTTATCATAAGCAATTTCAATAACACCGAGCTGAATCATCTGGAGCAGGTAAAAATTCCAGTCGCGTGTGCTCAGGTCGGCTCCCACACCATAAGTTTTAATGGTATTTAGTTTACGCTCGTAAATGCCGGCATGTTTCATTCCACGCAACACATCGATTAATAAATGCGAACCAATTTGTTCGCCCATTTGTTGCACCCGCAGCAATGCCGAGAGTGCCTTTTGGGCCCAAACCGTTCCATCCTTGTTTACCGGAGGGTGCTTACACACATCACAGTTGCCACAATTCTCAATTTGTTGCTGACCAAAATAATTGAGCAGTATTCTTCTCCGGCAATGTTTGGCTTCTGCAAATTCCTGCATGCGGGTTAACTTTTCGATATTGATATCGGGCTGTCCGCTTTGTTGTGCAAAGGTGCGCAGCATCATTAAATCACCGATGGTATAATACAAAATCGTATCGCAGGGCATACCATCGCGTCCGCCACGGCCTATTTCCTGGTAATAACTTTCAATGGACTTGGGTAAATTATAATGGATAACAAAACGCACATTGCTTTTGTCAATTCCCATTCCAAAGGCAATGGTGGCACACACCACCTGTACATCGTCTTTGATAAATTGTTCCTGCACCTTGCTCCGGTCATCATTGCTTAATCCGGCATGATAGGCTTTCGCTTTTATGCCAAGCTGGGCAAGTTCGTTTGCAACAATTTCGGTTGTGGTGCGGGCTGTGCAGTAAATTATTCCACACTCGTTTGCATGGTTTTCAATAAACGAAACAATGTCTTTCAGTTTTTCTTTTTTATTCAAACCGGGTTTTACGGTTAAACTTAAGTTGGGTCTGTCGAAAGAGGATACAAACAACTCCGGTTCCCGCAGGCCCAACAATTGCAAAATATCGGTTCGTGTAATTTTATCGGCCGTAGCAGTAAGTGCCATAATGGGCACGTTTGGCAATACTTCCCGCAGTCTGTATAGTTCTTTGTATTCCGGCCTGAAATCATGGCCCCACTGCGAAACACAATGCGCCTCATCAATAGCAATTAATGAAAGGGGCAGTCGTTTTAAAAAGCTGTTGAGTGATGATACCACTTTTTCGGGCGCCATGTAAAGCAACTTTAATTTCCCATGAAAACAACGGGCAGCAATTTCATTTTCCTGCTCGTGGGTTAAACTGCTGTTCATAAAAGCGGCCTCAATTCCGTTGCCACGCAAGGCGTCAACCTGATCCTTCATTAACGAGATGAGGGGAGAAACCACCAGTGTAATGCCATCATTCAGCAAAGCGGGAATTTGGTAACAAATACTTTTACCACCACCTGTGGGCATTAACACGAGGCAATCCTTGCCTGCAGTAATATGATTGATAACAGCCTCTTGCTGGCCCCGAAACTGGTGGTAGCCAAAATATTGTTTAAGTAAATCGAGCGATTGCGATGGGGAAGATGTGGTCGTCATTTTGTTCAAAGTAATTATTAAAATTTCAAAAAGCAGTTAATTATCCCCAATCGCTTATTTAGCCGCAGGTTACGCAAATTTATTTGAATAGTCTTATGAGATTATTGCTAACGATTGACTCTATTTAAGACCAAACGTTTGTATAACAGAGTGTCTTCTCCGAAATTAACGAGTAATCCAAGTTTGAAATTAGTTACAGCTAAATAGTTTATTACTTGACGATAGTGGGTTTCAATAGCTCTATCTTGTGCTTTGATTTCAAGAATGATTTTATCGTTAATGACAAAATCGGCAATATAATATTGTGTTAAAACAGTCTTTTTATAGTTGATTTCAATTTCTTCTCTCTTTCAAATACGATAGACCGCTGTTGAAATTCATATTGTAATGTTTCCTTGTACACACTTTCCAAAAAGCCACGACCTAATGCTTGTGCACCTCTATGCATGCTCCAATTATCATAAATGATTCTTCTTTGTAAGGATAAGTAAGGTCGTTATTGTTTAGTTGAGGCATAGTTTTCGTTTGCAAGGTAAGCCGCAGACCATACAAATAAATTTGCGTAATCTGCGGCTTATTGGCATTAATCTTTTTTACCAATCATCAGGATCTCGCTTACCACGACCTCTGTGGTGTAACGTTTGATTCCTTCTTTGTCGGTGTAGCTGCGGGAGCTGAGTTTGCCTTCGATGGCAATTTCCTTTCCTTTTACGAGGTACTTGGAAGCCACATCGGCCGTTTTCCCCCAGGCAATTAAATTGTGCCATTGGGTTTCCGTTACTTTTTCACCTTTTTCGTCCCGGTGTGATTCCGATGTGGCCAATGAAAATCTGGCCAGTTTCTTTCCACCATCCAATTCTTTTACATCAGGGTTTTGTCCTAAGCGACCAATCAGGCGCACATTGTTTGTTAAGTTCATAGGTATTGTGTTTAAGGGGTTATGTTAATTGCCACCGTTTATGCTCTTGGTTTTGGGCCTTCAAAATGACAGCCTCATTCACCAGAGCCAGCGGTGGCGGTTTGTTGAGGCAAATCTGTTAAGGTCTGTAAACTCCATTCGTATACTTTCCGTTTATAAATGGAAGTACATGGGTTAATTTGTTTGTACACGGAAAAAGGGGCTACGCAAAAATGAATTTATAACTTGTTTCTGCAGATATTTTGATAGTTTAGTAGCGTATATAAACAAGTTGGTTGCAACCGTGTTAAGCGACAGTATAACCAACCATAAGCAAACCATTAAATAAATCCCAAAGATTTTATTTTTTTAAACGAAAAACGATATGCTGACAAACATAAACCCAAAATTGCCAATGCGGAATAAGACCGCAACAAAGGATTTTTACTTAAACAAGTTAGGATTTGAAAACGTTGGAAGTTCTGACTACGACGGCTATTTGATGGTTGAAAAAGACAACATAGAAATCCATTTTTTTGAATTTAAAGAAATTGACTCTAAAGAAAACTATTCAGGGGTCTATATCCGAACCAACGACATTGACAATTTGTATCAATCATTGTTGGACAATAAAATAAGCATACACCCGAATGGAGCATTAGAGACAAAGCCTTGGGGACAAAGGGAATTTGCCTTGCTTGACCCAGATAACAATCTGCTAACTTTCGGACAGAGTGTATAATCACTATTTACTGATTACCTAGAAAACGGCAGCAGCCAACAGAGGCTTTGCAAAAATGGCTGGTGTAGTGGTTTATGAACTTAACAAAGGTTTCCGTAATAGGACAACGAAGTGCTTTCTATCCGCCATCTTCGCAAAGCCTCAACCGTTACCCCATTAATAAAACTCCTTTAAAATAATAACCCGGATAATGAAAAAAACGACATTAACATTTTTATCGATTTGCTTAACCTTTTTTACGTTTGGTCAGGTTGTGGAAAATCAAAAAATGATTGAACTTGGTAAAGCATACAAGGATTTTATGTTTCGCAACGAACCAACAAAAGATTTTTTAAAAGAGTTACGGGCTGACGTGCCGGAAAGCATGAAGACCTCTACTGAGTTTATTGTGCAAAACATAACAACTAAAAACAAATTGTTGACACAACCTTTTTTATCCAGACCAGATGACAACGTTTTAAAGCAGATTTACATTGTCAGAGCAATTAATCATAACCTGAGAGCGGAAAATCAAGTTGATAACACTAAATTAATAGATAGTTTATCCAGTAAGGTAATACCAACCTATGAATTGGTTGATAATTACTATGGAATGATTTTTACTGCAGTTGGAAATAAAAACCAACCTTTTGACCTATCCAAAACGGACTTGAAATTGAAAGATTACAATCTAAAAGATGACACAGAAAAAGGGATTTTGGTTCTGAGAGCAATTGGTTTTTGTGGAACAACAATTTGGGGATATATGAATATAGTGAAGCCTGCGAATACCGAAAAAGCTTATGACCATATTCAGAAGTTTCCCAAAATAAACGGAAGACCTTACTTTCAGTACAGTGATTTTTATTTCGCTGACTTCGAAATGAATATTATAAAAGACAAAGGAATTCAAAGTTATAAAGGCTATTACCTCGACAAATACTATGAGGCACTTTTATCTCATTTAATTTGTATCAACAAAGAGGGTGGTTCTGAGAAAGAGAAAAATGACTTGTTGCTGGGTTCAATTTTAAAAGAAAAAAATCTCTATAAATACACTAAATATAAAGAAACACTGGAAGGGATATTTAAAGAGCAGAAAAGAGATTAGTATTGACTAACGTTTTTATATGTATTAACTGACCTAATCGACAGGCTCATCCTGTAGGGAAATATTATCAAAATCATGAACAAACAACAACTAACAGAAGCACTCACCCAAAATCACCAATCGTTTATCAACTATCTGAATGATTTGTCTTTGGACGATTTCGAATGGAGTATGGAACGCAAATGGTCGGCCGGACAGCAATTGGAGCATATTGTGATATGCGTAAAACCCCTTGTGAAAGCTTTGGGTATGGATCAAAAAATACTGGAGCAAACGTTTGGTGTGGTAACCGGGAAGGGCCGAACCTATGATGAATTGTTGGCTTTGTACGTATCGAAATTAAACGCAGGCGGAAAAGCACCAGACCGATTTGTGCCGCAGCCGGTTTTATCCAACCAACGCGAAGCGCTCACCGCTGGATTGGCAAAATTGGTTGTGGAGTTGAATGATACATTGGAACGTTTTACCGAGCAGGAATTGGATACCCTTTGCTTGCCTCACCCTTTACTCGGCAATATCAGCATACGCGAAATGTTGTATAATGCCATTTACCATGTGGAACACCACCATCATCTTGCCCAGCAATATTTATCACAAAAAATATAATGAAAACACTTAAACACCTTACCATCCTATTCCTGTCGGGACTGTTTATTGCATGTGGCAGCAACAACCCCACATCAACTCTGCAACACTCCCTCACTGAAGCCGAGTGGCTTATTGGCAAGTGGCAAAACAATTCGCCAGAAGGGGTTTTAACCGAAAACTGGATACAACTCAATGATTCCCTGTTTACCGGAGAAAGTTTTTTTGTGGTGGCAAACGACACTTTATTCTCGGAAAGCATTCAAATTGCGCAGCAAGGGGAGGAGTTGTTTTACATCCCAACTGTTGAAAACCAAAACGGAGGGTTACCTGTAACATTTAAGCTTACTTCCGCCACCGGTAATCAATTGGTGTTTGAAAATGCAGCCCATGATTTTCCGCAAAAAATATCCTATACACTTGTTGGTCAGGATTCATTGGTAGCCGAAGTTTCGGGTTTATCAAAAGGCAAACCGCAAACCGAACAATTTGCGATGGTTAAAGTGAAATAAGAATACTTTTTTCTTTTAA
>CALRRW020000094.1:0-6052 GCA_943370695.1 Comamonas sp. lk
AGTTCTGCCTTATCTGAATAACCCAGTTCTGAAAAAATTTTCCCGATGGCAAAATAAATCTGCGCAAGGTGATACGTGTTTTGGAAACGTTTTACGATGGGTAATGCTTTGTAATAATAGGATAATGCTACATCCCATTTTTTTAAGTCAAAGTAAGCTTCTCCTAAATTCATAAAGCCTATCGTAATATTATTGGTATCACCAAATTTAATGGCATTGGCTAACCCCATATTGTAGTATCTGATGCATTCGTCCAATTGCTTGCTGTACATTTTCAGGTTTCCAAGGTTCACATAACTGCTACTGGCTTCTTTCAGCATATTGTTCTGCAGTTTTAATTCCAGCGATTTCAAATAATAGGTTTCCGATTTCGCATAGTTTTTCAAGTGGGAGTGAACAGCCCCAATATTGTTATAGGCAAAAGCGATGCCTTTTATGTAACCTAGTTTTTCGAAAATTTTGATGGCTAAAAAATGGTAGTAGAGAGCTTTACGGTAATCGCCAAATCCATTGTAAAAAATACCCATTAAATCGGCAGAGGTAGCTACACCCATCGGATAATTAATGTTGGTAGACAAGTTATGTGCTTGTTGTGCATATTGAAGCGCCCCGTTAATATCATTATTCCTGAGTCGCTTTGCTAGTTGCATATAAGTATTCACCCTGTCGGTGTCATGAATATCCAGCGTAAGCACATGCTGCAAACTATCAATAGTATTGGTTTTTTGGGCAATACTAAAGAGTGAACAAAAAAGAAATAGAAGTAATAATGGTGTTTTCAACAATACGTTCAATATAGTTATATCAAAGTTAATAACTAATTATCATCAAAACTATTGGGAGTTGTGTCTTCAAATTTGTCTAACAAGGGTTCCCCCAAAACCGACAATAGCTGATGTATCTCCATTACTTTTTGTGGTTTATGTTGTTTTTCGTATGCTACAACAAGGTTTCGCAACACCCGCTTAATAATGTCAACATTGCTGCAGGCTTCAAAAAATTCCAAACGGGGTTCTATTTGAATTTGTTTTAAAAATTGTTCGAGGTTGGCTTTGCTGAATACGGAACCATTGTTAAATGCATTGATGTAAAAGAGTATTTTTCCGTTTTGCGATGTTGGTCTTGTAGTGTGATTAAAGGCATCACTGATGTCTATTTGGGTTGGTTCATCCTTGTATCCAAGCACAAAATGTTGCGGTAAGTTAATGCCATATACAGGAATATTTAACCGTTGGGCCACCAGCATATAAACTACTGCCAACATAATAGGATTCCCTTGTTTGTTTTCTAAAACCGTATTGATAAAGGAGTTTGAAGGGTCGTGGTATTGATCTGTATTGCCTTTAAATCCATGAATATTGTACAAAACATGATTCATGATACGGATTTTTTCGTACGCACTGTAATCGTATTTTAACTCCAGCCAAATATCCAACCGGATGCGGTCAATTTCATTAATGATGGATTGTTTGGTTAACTCAGGGTAGCGATACTTGGCTATAATGTAAAGCCCGTCAAGTAAATCATGGTGTTCGCTTTTACTCCATTCCCGCAATGCATCCAGTTCCGATTCGAACTGAATTTTATGAATAATATTTTCTACCTTTTGTTGGTGCTCGGGATTGTTTAAGCTATCCCATTCGTTTTCCAAAATAGTAACCACATCAACCCCCAATGAAAGGAGTTTATTTTCTACATGCTCTACAATTTCGGCATCGTCATCATCCAGTAAAGCAATTAAGGATACTACTTCTTTGTCGCTTAGCATATAACAAAGGTATCGTTATTTTTTGATAGCTTTTTTAGCTGCCGTTTTTTTTGTGGCAACTTTGGTGCTTTTGGCTCCACTCGTTTTAGCAGCAGTTTTCTTAGCAGCGGTCTTGGTGCCTTTGGCTCCGCTTGATTTGGCCGTAGCTTTCTTAAATGCGTTAGGCTCTTCTATTTCAATCATTTTTTTAACCTCATCAATTGAAATTGAAACCAATTCTTCGTTGGTGTATTTTTCACCATCCTTTTTCTTGGCCAGCTTAATCATTTTTTTACCAAAACGAATAAAGGCTCCCCATCTTCCGTTTTCAAGGGCTATTTTTTCCTCAGGCCACTGTTGAATGAACCTGTTGGCCTCCTTATCCATTTTTTTATCGATAAGCTCATTCATTTGCGGCTGAGTGAGGGTGTCAAAGTCGTATGCACGAGGTACATTAATAAACAAATTATTCCATTTAATAAATGGTCCAAAGCGGCCTTTACCTTTTGTAATCGGTAAATTTTGGTATGTACCTACCGGTGCTTCTGCAGTTTGTTTGGCACCAATTACTTCAATGGCTCTATCCAAACTCAATTCCATTAATTCTTCCCCCTTAGGCAAGGATATAAACTCATCGCCCCATTTTACATAAGGTCCGAAGCGGCCAACATTCACCGAAACTTCTTTGTTTTCATATTCTCCCAACGTGCGTGGAAGTTTAAATAATTCAAGCGCTTCTTCCAATGTAATGGATTCGATACGCTGACTCTGCAATAATTTTCCGTATTGTGGTTTCGGAGCATCGTCATCAGCGGGGTTTTCGCCAAGCTGCACAAACGGTCCGAAGCGGCCAACTTTTGCGTACACATTTTTACCCGTTGTTGCATCCACACCCAGTGTGCGTTCGCCACTCTGACGCTCGGCAGTTTCGGTTGTTTTTAAAACCTCTTTGTGAAAAGGAGTATAAAATGTTTCAATCATTTTATTCCACTTCAGCAAACCTTTTGCAATTTCATCAAACTCTTTTTCTACCGATGCGGTAAAGTTGTAGTTCATGATGTTTTCAAAATGTTTACTCAAAAAGTCGGTTACAATCATTCCAATATCACTTGGGAATAATTTCGATTTTTCACTTGCATATTTCTCCGACTTTACTTCGCGGCTAATCTCGTTTTTGAGCAAAGTAAGTGAAGTGAAATTACGTTCTTTTCCGTCACGATCCTCCTTCAAAACATAGCCACGTTTTTGCACGGTACTAATGGTTGGTGCGTAAGTAGACGGACGGCCAATACCTAGTTCTTCCAGTTTTTTTACCAAACTCGCTTCTGTGTATCTTGGTGCCGGACGTGTGTATTTTTCAATTGCATCTATCTGAATGAGGTTGAGGTTTTCTCCCACTTTTAAGGGTGGCAGCATTTTGCTGTTGTCATCATCTCCTTCTTCATCGGTGCTTTCCATATACACCTTTAAAAACCCGTCAAATTTTAACACTTCACCTGTTGCAATTAAATTGATTCCGTTGGTAGAGATGCCCACTGTAGCAACGGTACGTTCAATTTGCGCTTTGCTCATTTGCGAGGCAATTGCTCGCTTCCAGATAAGGTCGTATAATCTTTTTTCCTGAGGCGTTCCTTCTACATTTTGGTTTTCAAAATAAGTAGGACGAATGGCCTCATGCGCTTCCTGGGCACTATCATTTTTGGTTGTATACCTGCGGGGATTCGAATATTGTTTTCCGTAATTATTGGTAATGGCCTGTTGCGCATTGTCAATGGCCAGTTCCGATAGGTTTACCGAATCGGTACGCATATAAGTTATCAATCCATGCTCGTACAATTTTTGTGCAATGCTCATGGTTGTGGAAACGGAATATCCAAGTTTTCTACTTGCTTCCTGCTGCAGGGTAGAGGTGGTAAAAGGCGCAGCCGGAGATTTTTCAGCTGGTTTGGTTTCTAAATTTAAAATGGTGTAGTTGGCATTTTTACAACTCTCTAAAAAAGCCTGTGCTTCTTTTTCCGTTTCAAAACGTTTACCCAATTCGGCCTCCATTTGTTTACCACCCACATTAAACAATGCCGTAACTTTAAATGCCGAAGTATAACCAAAGCTGTTTATCTCACGCTCGCGCTCAACGATGAGTCTTACGGCAACCGATTGAACCCGACCGGCCGAAAGATTCCCTTTTACTTTTTTCCAAAGCACTGGCGAAAGTTCAAACCCTACCAGCCTGTCAAGCACACGCCTGGCTTGTTGAGCATCTACTAAATGTTTATCTATTTTACGCGGATTTTCAATTGCCTTTAAAATGGCTGGCTTTGTAATTTCATGAAAAACAATACGTTTTGTTTTTGCCTCGTCCAGGTTTAACACCTCCGATAAATGCCACGAAATGGCTTCTCCCTCACGGTCCTCATCGGAAGCTAACCAAATCATATCAGCATCTTTCGATAGTTTTTTAAGTTCGGCTACAATAGCTTTTTTATCAGCCGACACTTCGTATATGGGGTTGAAATTATTATTTACCTGTATCGCCTCATCGCCTTTTGCCAAATCTCTGATATGGCCATAACAAGAGCGCACGGTAAAGTCTTTACCTAAAAATTTTTCGATGGTTTTTGCCTTTGCAGGCGACTCTACTATTACTAAGTTTTTGGTCATGCTCTTTTCGTAATTAGGTTACTTTAGTAAGCAAGCAGGTTAGGTTTATGCAGTAAAGGAGTTTGTTGAACGGTTGCAGGTGGTTACATATAAATGCAATTAAACTCATTCAATATTCTCTATTACTTTTGTTACTTAACCAAGTCAAGTAACCTAAGTACTTAATTACTAAATAGGGTGCGATAATAGTTTTTTTATACTGCAAAGTATATTTTTTTATACACCCCACTAAGAATTCAAAGGTGAGCCGAAAAAATTAATTTACCAACATTTTATGACTGAAGCTGCCCTCATCGCTTTTAAAATCAACAAAATACATGCCCGGAGCAATTCCTGTTTTGGGAATTTTAAATTGATAATCGCCTCCCAATAATGTTCCGTTTTGGATTTCTGAAATCATTTTACCGCTGATATCACGAATGGTAATTTGAACGGCAGCAGCTGTTTTTAAATTAAACTTAAGGGTAGCATCAGCGGTCATCGGGTTTGGAAATAATTCAAACTGCAGATTTGTTTTGGCTTCTTCTTTAATTGCTGTTGCACCATCTGTAATGGTGAATTTATCAATGAATACATTATTTCCGCGCCTGTTTACAAACTCAAATCTGAAACGTGCATTGGAGTATTTGGTTGAACTGATATTGATGGAAACCTTGCGCCATTCGCTTTGAAGTACCGGAATAAATTCGCTTGTGGTAGTGGTTCCTGTGGCTAATAAATCACCCCTGCCGGCAAAAATGCGGGTTTCGTTCATGCCAAAATCTCCTGATAAAAACAGAATCAATGAGTCATTACTTGCAGTGGAGCGCTGTGCATATGCATAATAAAATTCCACAAAAGGAGAAGGTACCGAAGTTAAATCTATTTCGGGCGATTGGATGCCATCTCTCGCATTTAACAATCCCACATTGTTTACAAAATTTTGCATGTATGCGCAGGTGTTTCCTGAATATCCCATTGTACTATTTGTTTTCCAGCCATTAACCGTGTTGTTGAAATTGTTAATTTTCCAACCATCATTTGTAAATACATTTTCAGGAAAATCCGTTCCGTATGGAGCTTTAATAGAGGAATTTGGAACAGTAAGGTACGTTCCTGTTTGCGGGTCGATACCTGCATAAGCAATATTATTGGCTCCATTTCCAAAAATGGTATTGCGGTACTGGGGAAGCATATTGTAGATTCTTGCTTTTTGTCCGGTAGTATAAGTGTTTAAACAACTTCCGTCTGAATAATCCATGTAATTGCGCACCATATCATTCAAATCAGGAACATCATTTGTACAGCTGTTTTTGCCAACGGCACATCCTGTACTTGACTCAGAAACCGGAGGCGTATCGCAAACCTGATCCCCCTGCGAAGCACAGTTGGCGGAAGTTCCACCCTCACATCCATCCTGGAAAGTATGGTATAATCCTAACCAGTGCCCTATTTCGTGGGTGAGGGTTCTGCCACCTTGTGTAAGTTGACCGGTGCCCACAATCCCAATTTGGTCCGAACGTATAATTACCCCATCCGTAGTTGGTTTTGAGCTTTGTGTCCACGGAAACTGGGCGTATCCTAAAATTGTTCCACCACCCGGAACCTGCGATGAATTGATGGTTTTAACAACCCAGATATTTAAATATTTGGAACTGTTCCAGTAGC
>CALRRW020000095.1:0-5983 GCA_943370695.1 Comamonas sp. lk
CTGTGTTACCAAAGACTCTATTCAGGTAACCATTGAAAAGATTCCCAATACCAGTTTGGGTGACGATTTAAGTGTGTGTGTTTCGCCTTTTTATTTGCTTTCTGCTTATTCGCCTTATGCCCTTAAATACAAATGGAGCACGGGAGATACCACTTCATTTTTACAGGTGAGTTCGAACGGAAACTATGTAGTGCAAATTTCCAATAAAACCTGCACATACAGTGATACCGTTTCCATCAGGCTGCAAATAAACACCCCATTCTCATTTGGGAATGATAAGTACGATTGTTTTGAATCGGGGATTGTGCTAAGCACAAGTATTACCAGAGTGGATAGTTTTGCCTGGAGCACCCATTCAAAGGATAGTTTTATTGTGGTGGATAAGCCGGGTAAATACTGGCTCAAAACATCGTTCGGGATTTGCACCAATTACGATACCATTGAGTTTTTTGCCAAACCACGACCAACGGTAGATTTACCCAAAGACACCATTGTGTGCAAACACACAAGCATGATACTGGATGCACAAAACCCGGGTTGTGATTACCTGTGGAGCAATGGTGTGAGTTCGCAAACGCTGCAGGTGGATAAGCCGGGACACTATTATGTGGTGGTTACCAATGCTGATGGCTGCACGGGAAAGGACAGCATTGCATTTGCCAACTACCCGGTACCGAAAGTTTTTGCTACTCCAACCCTATCGCTTTGCGAAGATTCTTCGGTAACCATTATACCCAACCAGCACCTTTCAACCTACAACTGGCCGGATGGAAATGCGGCCAAACAATTTACTACAACCATACCGGGAAACGTTTTCCTTACAGGCATTGATTCGTTTGGATGTGCCTATAAAGATTCGATTTCGGTTCTGCTTAAAAACAAACCCGAAATTTTGATTGCACCTTCAATTGCCACGTGTGAGTTGAATATTCCGCTCGAAACAGAAGCAACCTATACCACGTATTTATGGCAGGATTCGGTAACAACTCCGCAATACACGCTCACCCATTTCGACCGTGTAAAACTGACGGTAACGGATGCCAACCATTGCAGCAATACCACTTATATTGAGGTCATCAATAACTGCCCTTCGGAAGTAACCATCCCGAATGTTTTTTCACCCAACAAGGATGGAGTGAATGATGCTATTATTCCGGATTATTTAAATGTAAAAGAAACCGAATGGGTTGTGTTTAACCGCTGGGGAAATATTGTGTTTAAAACCAATAACCTGCAGGAAAGCTGGGATGGAAAAGTGCTGCAACGCTCAGATGCAGAAGACGGCACTTATTATTATACACTGATATGCAAAGGGAGTAAAGATGAAAAGATAGAGCGCAAAGGCACTATAACCTTATTGCGCTAAAGCGTGATTCACAACTATTTTTTGCATGCTCGTTCCATGGTCTGTTGACACCATCATCACATACAATCCGTCTTTTATGGTGGTTATATCCAATGTTGTTTGTGTTGTTTGTTCCAAAATTAACTTACCTGTTACATCATACACTTGCACTAATTTAACGGGTTGGTAACTTTGAATAAACAGTTGTGTTGCACACGGATTTGGGTATACAAACACCTCATTGTTTTTTGCTATTTCCGACACAAAAGTATTAGGCAAAATCGGCTTGGCGCGTTTCATGTTGTACCTTGCTATTACAGGATAATGATCGCTGGTGGAGTTGCCGTAATTGCTTATTTGGCTGCTTAGCTGGGTTAACACTTTGGCCGATTGGGTTACATAAAAAGAATCTTTAAATCGTTTTGACACCAACTGATGATCAATCATATTGGGATAACTCATGGTGGATTGCTGCCCGCTTTGGGTGAGCGATAAGCTTGGGTAAAAATAGCGTGCAGAATCGTTGAGAAAATTTAAAAACGGAGATTCCAGGTAAGCTGAATTCTGGTATACAATGGATTCATCCAAATCATCGTTCCAATCACCCATCACAACTACTTTTTTGGATTGCCTGTTTTGGTCTAAAAAACTCTTCAAGGCAATACCAGCATTTTTTCTTCTGCCATATGACGTTACTTTTTCGGTCTGGCTTCCGGTATTTGCCTTTAAATGGAGCACATAACAATAAAAGGTATCGGCACCCAGCGAATCAACCGAGCGCAACACAACTTCAAGCGGGGGTCTTCCGGCAAAGTCGTAATTGAAGGACGATTCGGTTAAAATATTACCTGAGCTTAACACTGTAAATTGATTTTTTTTCCAAATCAACGCTGTTTTCTGCGTCTGTGAAAAACTTGAAAGTACACCATCGTATACCACCAGGTCGGTAAGCAAAGTGCTGAACGTAGTGGTATTGGAAACCTCGGCCAATCCCCAGATATCGATATCGGTAAGGGTGAGCACGTTTTTTACATTGGTGTATTGGGTTGCTTCATTGGAAGGGCCGTTATCAGTGTCGCCAAACCACTCCACGTTCCATCCACCAATATCCAGCAAAGTATCGTTCCCTACTTTGGTAACCTGGGCATTGCCTGTAAAAAAAGACAATACCAATAAACTAAACATTCCGATACTCGTTTTCATTTTTGCTTTTGAGAATATATTAATAACCAAATCCAACAGCACACACCCAACAATATTGTTAACACCATTTGTGCGCCATGGATGATAAAAGCCATAGCGTTACCCATTAACAATGAGATTCCAAAGATAGCAAAAGCGTTGCTAACTAAATAATGATATGCACCCATACCGCCTCCTTGTATGGGAACAGAGCGGCCAATACTGCCCACAGCCATCATCACAAATGCTGCACCCAAACCCAGGTGCTGTGTTTCGGGAAAAGTGTAAAACCACAGGTAGGTCATTAAAAAGTAGCAACTCCAGATAATGAGGGTATACAGAGCAAACAGTCCTTTATGCTGGAGGTGGATTAACTTAATACAGGATGTTATCAATAGATCCAGCAGCGCTGTTCCCCGCTCATTCAGTTGTTTTTTACGGTAAATCCACACGCCCAAACACACAACTGAAACAAGCAGCAATACCGGGTAAACGACTGGTACGGTATGGAGTTTTTGCCAAACGGGGGCTATAATTTGTTCGGCAATAAATCCGGAAGATGCACTGACATTGAGCAAGAAAGCAAGCAATACGATAAGCAGCAACGAAACCAAATCAATGATGCGTTCCAGTACCACACTGATGCCCGACTGTGTTACCGGTGTGTGGTCTATTTTTTTCAACACCAAACAACGCACAATTTCGCCCAAACGGGGTGTTGCAAAATTAACCGCGTACCCAATGCTGAGCGATACAAACAAATGGCCTGTTTGCGGGTTGGCGTCCATTGATTCCAGCAGCAGTTTCCAGCGTTTGGAACGAACCCAGTAACCTACCAGTGAAATGCAAAACACGGGCAAAGCAATGAGGTAATTTCCCCTTCCGATTGTTTCCAGCAATTGTGCGGCATCAATTTTATAAACGGATAAATAGATGAGAAATAGTCCGGAAATGAACACTAAAAAAATCGGAATGCTTTTTCGGACGTTGAACATATGGCTGGCAAGTATAAGTATTTAGGGTTAAAAGTTGAAACCAAACAAGAGCCTACGACATAATACGTATTTTAAATCATAACACTTGTTTTTAGGGTAAAGTGAAATACTTTTGAATCAACAAAAACAACCACTACTTATGAACACTAATTTTACAAAACTAGCGCGGCCATTGGCTGTAGCAGCGGTGTTGTCGGCAACATCGTTAAACGTAATGGCACAATCGGATGCCGCTACGCTGATTAAAGCAGGAAAAGAGGATATTAATACTTTAATGAATGGTTATATGAGCCCGCTGATGAAATCATTCGGAGCGGGACTTAACAGCGGCTGGTACCAAACCGCCAAACCACATGGTATCGGTGGATTTGACATTACGATTTCTGCTAATGCCACTTTTGCTCCAACCGAAGATCAATCATACAGCTTAAGCGGTATGCAAAAAATACGTCCGGTAGACCCAACTCAAACAACAGCTCCTTCTGTTTTCGGAAAATCGGGTACTGGACCTAAAGTTCAGGTGATGGACAAAAGCCCGTTCACAGGAATGGATACACCCATTACTACTTTTGATTTACCAGGCGGAACAGGTATGAACATCTTTGCTGTTCCTACAGCTCAGCTTGCAGTAGGTATCGGTTTTGGTACAGATGTTTCGGTAAGGTTTATGCCATCATTGAGTTTTGGTGATGCGGGTATCGGATTATTCGGTATTGCCGTAAAGCATGACTTTAAACAATGGATACCGGGTATGAAAGAACTTCCGTTTGACTTATCGGCCATGTTTGGTTATACCACCATGAATGCAGATGTTAAATTCTCAGGAGATAATTCGATTCAGCCGGATGAAGACCCCAATATCTACAATCCGAATCCCGGAAAAAAATACACCAACCAAAAGGCCGATTTTAATTCGAAAGCCTGGACAACCAATATCATTATCTCTAAAAAACTAGGTCCGTTTACGCCTTATTTGGGTGTTGGTTACCAACAAGCCAAAACAACACTTGCTCTTTTGGGCGACTATCCTGTAACGGTTCCTAACAGCACTGCAGCAGCTACTGACCCTACTTCACCTTCATTTGGTAAAGCAGCAGTTATCAGCGATATTACCGATCCAGTTACCATCAAAGGTGATATTTCCGGATTGCGTGCAAACATTGGTTTTCGCTTAAAACTTGCCATTTTAACCATTCATGGCGATTACACATTTGGTCAATACAATGTTGCATCAGTAGGCTTGGGTATCAACCTCCAGTCGATTGCTCCATTTAAAATGTAATTTGTACACACCGTAAGCTCTATTCAGGGAGGCTGTCCACAAAAGGACAGCCTCTTTTTTTGTGTATCCTGCATTCTAAATTCCTATTTTTTAAGCAGTTCGATGCTTAAATTCAGCCTTCAAAACTTCGGGAGATTTCAGTTGTTTTAAATAGCGGAATCCTCCTTATAACCTGTTGGTAATTTCATATTGCAAAATCAATTAATTATGTAAGTTTGCACGCTTACAAAACTCTTACAATTATGTCAGCTCCGGTAGATTATATAGCTATTTTTATCCAATTTTTAGTCGCTGTTGGATTCATTGTCACTACAATGGTTGCAACACATCTGATTGGGCCAAAGCGCAACAGCGCAAAAAAACTCGATAACTTTGAGTGCGGTATCGATAGTCAGGGTAATGCCCGCCTGCCTTTTTCCATTAAATACTTTTTAACAGCCATTTTGTTCGTGATGTTCGATGTGGAAGTTATTTTTATGTACCCTTGGGCAGTTAATTTTAAACAACTTGGTCAGTTTGGTTTTATAGAAATGTTACTCTTTACAGGTACCTTATTATTGGGCTTCTTTTATATTATCAAAAAAGGGGCTCTCAAATGGGAGTAACTGGAATTGTGTTAATGATGATTGTATGTTGATTATGTAATCAATCATCATCGTCTCACCATTAACATAATCAAGACAATTAACATAAAGCCAAACACCATATCAACACTAAGAAATGTCAACTGATAAGGAAATAACAAAATTGCCTCCGGGTATTGAAGGTCCCGGTTTTTTCGCTACCTCTTTGGATAAAGTTGTAGGATTGGCACGCGCAAATTCTTTGTGGCCATTGCCGTTTGCAACTTCATGCTGCGGTATTGAGTTTATGGCAACCATGGGGTCCAATTATGATTTGGCCCGTTTTGGTTCGGAGCGTATCAGTTTTTCGCCTCGCCAGGCCGATGTATTGTTGGTAGCCGGAACCATTGCCAAAAAAATGGGTCCCGTTTTAAAACAGGTGTATTTGCAAATGGCCGAACCGCGTTGGGTAATAGCCATTGGTGCATGTGCCAGCAGTGGTGGTATTTTTGACACCTATTCGGTACTGCAGGGTATTGATAAAATTATTCCGGTTGATGTGTATGTACCCGGCTGTCCTCCCCGCCCCGAGCAAATTATTGATGGTGTGATGAAG
>CALRRW020000096.1:0-5946 GCA_943370695.1 Comamonas sp. lk
GTTAGAAAAGGGGACGTAAAATCAAAAACACCTGTATTGGACAATTTTGGAAGGGATTTGACCAAAAGTGCCGAAGAGGGTAAGCTTGACCCGATTGTGGGCCGCGAAAAAGAAATTGAGCGCGTGTCACAGATTTTGAGCCGCAGAAAGAAAAACAATCCAATCCTGATTGGTGAGCCGGGTGTGGGTAAAACAGCTATTGCCGAAGGTTTGGCATTGCGCATTGTGCAACGCAAGGTTTCGCGTGTATTGTTTAACAAACGCGTGATCATGTTGGATTTGGCTTCACTGGTTGCCGGTACCAAATACCGCGGACAGTTTGAAGAGCGCATGAAAGCCGTGATGAACGAATTGGAAAAATCGCCTGATGTGATTTTGTTTATTGACGAGATTCACACCATTGTGGGTGCAGGTGGAGCTTCGGGTTCACTGGATGCTTCCAATATGTTTAAACCCGCTTTGGCACGTGGCGAAATCCAGTGCATTGGCGCCACCACATTAGATGAATACCGTCAGTATATTGAAAAAGATGGTGCGCTCGAAAGACGTTTCCAGGTGGTGATGGTGAATCCTGCATCTCCTGAAGAAACCGTTGAAATCTTAAACAATATCAAAGGAAAATACGAAGACCACCATAGCGTAACCTACGAAGATGCAGCCATCGCAGCGTGTGTGGCCATGAGTAACCGCTACATGACCGACAGGCATTTGCCCGATAAAGCCATTGATGTGTTGGACGAAGTAGGTGCAAGGGTGCATATCAGCAATATCCATGTTCCACCCAATGTGTTGGAACTGGAAAAAATGATTGAGGATATCAAGGTCGAAAAAAACAAGGTTGTGAAAAGCCAGAAATACGAGGAAGCAGCCAAATTGCGCGACCGCGAAAAACACTTACTGGAGCAATTGGAAACCGAAAAGTCGAAATGGGAAGAAGAAACCAAATCGCAGCGTTATAAAGTTACCGAAGATGATGTAGCCGAAGTTATTGCCATGATGACGGGCATTCCGGTGAAACGTATTGCACAGAGCGAAGGAATTCGCTTGTTGAATATGGGAACCGAATTGCAAGGAAAAGTGATTGGACAAGATGAAGCCATCAAAAAATTGTCGAAGGCCATTCAGCGTACACGTGCAGGTTTAAAAAACCCGAACAAACCCATTGGTTCATTTGTGTTTTTAGGTCCTACAGGCGTTGGGAAAACCGAAATGGCCAAAGTACTGGCCCGTTATTTATTCGATACCGATGATGCCATGATTCGCATCGACATGAGCGAGTACATGGAGAAATTTGCCGTAAGCCGTTTGGTGGGAGCCCCTCCGGGGTATATCGGTTACGAAGAAGGCGGACAGTTGACCGAAAAAATTCGCAGAAAACCATACGCGGTTGTATTGCTTGACGAAATTGAAAAAGCACATCCGGATGTATTTAATATTTTGTTGCAGGTATTGGACGAAGGATTTTTAACAGATAGTTTGGGTCGTAAAGTTGATTTTAGAAATACCATCATCATCATGACCTCAAATATTGGTTCACGCCAGTTAAAAGACTTCGGACAGGGTGTAGGATTTGGAACACCTGCAAAAGATGCACAACAAGATACGCATGCAAAAGTGGTGATTGAAAATGCGTTAAAACGCTTCTTCTCTCCTGAGTTTTTGAACCGTATTGACGATGTGATTGTATTTAACTCATTGGCCAAAGAAGCGATTACCAAAATCCTGGATTTAAACATGGAGAAATTGGTAAAACGTGTAGAGGAATTGAGTTATGTATTTAAAATTACAGATGAAGCCAAAGCATTTTTAGCCGAGAAAGGATTTGATCCCGATATGGGCGCAAGACCATTGGCACGTACCATCCAGCGTTTTGTGGAAGACCCCATTGCCGAAGAACTCTTAAAAGGAGAAGCAGGCGAGGGCGCAACCATCGAAGTGGATTACGAAAAAGATGCTCCGGAATTAAAAATTTCGGTGGTAAAAAAGAAAGAACCACGGAAAAAGAAGGACACACCTTCTTCCATTAATCCAACGGATAATTAATACAAAGGTCCCGCAGCAATGCGGGACCTTTTTTTTTGCCGCTAATTTCGCTAATTGCGTTAAATGGTTTCGGCAAATTTGCCTCGTTCCGTTAAAAAAAGAAGAACTGTAATTGGCGTCCAGCATTACTGCGGAGGCGGCTGAAAATAACAAGAGACGCTAAAACCCGCGACAGGTTAAACGTAATTAGCGAAATTAGCGGCTAAAGAAATACTTTCGCATCATGAAAATCGCTCTCATTCAATTAGGCAAAACCCATTTTAAGTTTGTGGACACAGGCTTTGATGAGTTTGCCGGCAGGCTTAAACATTATACCAAATTCGAGAATGTGGTGATTGAATTGCCTGCCAAATTGCGTTCGGCCGATGGAGAACAGGTTAAAAAGGCAGAGGGAGAATTATTGCTCAAAAAAATTAATCCAACTGATTATTTAATCTTACTGGATGAAAAAGGAGCAAGTTATACGTCAAGAGAGTTTGCCAATACCTTGCAAAAATTAGCCAATACCCACGCAAGTTGTGTGTTTGTGATTGGTGGCGCATTCGGGTTTTCGCAACAGGTATATGACCGGGCCAATGCAAAACTTTCGCTTTCCAAAATGACGTTTTCACATCAATTGATTCGCCTTATTTTTATTGAGCAATTGTACCGGGCATACACCATCTTAAAAGGCGAGCCTTACCACAACGATTAGGTTTGTCAGTTTAGGTTCGCTGATATCGTGATAATCTTTTGTATTTAATAATTTCATCAATAAGTTGCTTGTCATTTGCATTGATAAACTCCAGCAATTGACGTCCATGCGGAATGATATGTTTAAAATCTATCTTTTCCGTTTGTTCTACGATATGCAAAAGCATCAGAAGATTGATGTCGAAATGATTGCAAAATTTGAGCAAGGATTCAATGCTGAATTCTTTAATCTCCCCCCGTTCTAATTTGCAGTAGGAACTTGGATACTTGTATCCTAAAATGAATGCAACGGCATCTGAAGATTCTCCTCTAAAAGATCGGATAAGGCGCAGAGTAGAGCCAATACTTCTGGCTAAAGAAGCATTAACAACTTTTTTTGTTTTCATGGGGTATAATGTTTTACTGTCTTTCTAAAACACAACTTGTTTTAATCGGACACTGATTCTAAGCGGAAGATATTGATAATTTTCTAAAATTTGAAAACTCAATTTTTTGAGTGGTTTAGTTTGTCCCCTATGAAGCAAATTACCCCGAAGGTGGTAACTCCCGGCAATATGTATTGCCGGGGTTACATACCTTTTTTAAGATATAGTTTATTTGGGCACACATAAAGGCGTATTAAGGCAATTCCACAATGCTAGATTCAGTAACTTCTGTTAAACCCAAATCAAACAGTTTTAGTGTTGGGTATTTAAATTTTTTGACTGGGCTATAGAAAGAATTCAGAAGATTAAGCCGAGCGGTTTTATTTACTTACTTTACCATCCTCTCATTTACTCGTTTCCTAAAGTAACTTACTTCGTTTCACCAAAAACGGCAATAGCACCTGGCTAAAGTCGTTGCTTACTTCAGCCTCTACCAAATCAATTTTATATTGCGCACATTTGAGTTTGAGGGTGTGTCGGTATGTTTCTATTGCTTTCAGGTATTGGTCTTTTACCTGGTTGGGAAACAGTTTGAGTTTTTCGCCTGTTTCGCTGTCCACAAATAAGTAGGGTCTGTTGGTGAAGTCAAAATTTACTTCTGTTTTTTTGTCCTCCACATGAAACAGGATTACTTCATGTTTATTGTATTTCAGATGTTGCAACGCTGCAAAGAGTTCATCATCGTCTCCCGCATTTTGGAGCATATCGCTGAAGATAATAACAAGTGAACGTTTATGAATCATTTCGGCAAGCTGGTGCAAGCTGGTTGCCAAATTGCTTTTGCGTTCTGTTGGGGGGCTGTTTAGCGTTTCGTCCAGTTTATTGTATAACAATTTTTGGTGGGTTGAACTGCTTTTGCACGGGGAATGAAACAGGATAGATTCATCAATCAAACTTAACCCCGAAGCATCGCGTTGTTTTTTGAGCATATACATGAGCGAAGCTGCTGCATAGGCACTAAAACGAATTTTGTTTAAGCCATCCGTTGGGTAAAACATAGACGAAGAACAATCGACAATCAGTTGACAACGCAAGTTTGTCTCTTCCTCGTAGCGTTTCACAAACAGTTTATCGGTGCGGGCAAACAATTTCCAGTCAATATGTTTGGTACTTTCACCACTGTTGTAAAGCCTGTGTTCGGCAAACTCTACCGAAAAACCATGAAACGGACTTTTATGCAAACCGGTGATAAATCCTTCCACCACTTGTTTGGCCAAAAACTCAAGGTTGCCCGTTTGCAATAAATTTTCCTGTGAAATAAACGTACTCATCGTTTGGTTAACTGGTTGATTATGTTGATTGGTTAAATAGTGATGTCAAGGACTATTTGGATATTAAAACACTCCGAAAATACTTTTTTAGAAGGAAACTTTTGCTTTAAATAAAAAGTATATTTGTTGTAACAAAAACGAAAGTTAAATTGTTCTGGTATCAAAGGAACACAATTAACACAATCAACTTAAAGACATGCTTATACCCAAAAAAATTGAAACTGCCCTTAATGCTCATTTAACGCTGGAAATGGCTGCTATATATCACTACCTTGCTGTTGCCTCATGGTGCGAAAGCAACGGATATGAGGGTTCGGCTGCATTTTATTACAAACAAAGTGCCGAAGAACAGGTTCATTTCATGAAGTTTTTCAACTATATCAACCAGGTTGGCGGGCATGCACATGTTCCGGAGCTTAAAAAGCCACAAACTGCGTTTAAAACAATTTTGGAAACTTGCCAAAAATCGTTGGTTGCCGAAAACAGTGTTACCCAATCTATTTACAAACTGGTGGAACTGTCGCGCAAAGAAAATGACCACGCAACAGAAGCGTTTTTAAAGTTTTTTGTTGACGAACAATTGGAAGAAGAAATGCAGTTTACCCGCTTAATTGATCGCATCAAGTTAATTGGTGGTGGTCCGCAATCAACCTATTACACCGATAAAGAACTGGAAAAATTATCGTTGACACCCGGTGCAGCAAAAAAAGCTCCGCAATTGTAGCCATAACCATAACTTTCGTTTGTAGGATTTACCCCAGTAACAATCAATTAACATTGCCGTAAGCTCCTATTAATGTTGAGCTAACTATTTTGTGATGAATAACACTACACAAAATGGAACGGGAAGATTTGATAAGCAAGGAAGATGTTACTGCGGGTTTACAGCTAAAGAAACTTAAAATGGCCAAACTGGCTCCGGCAATCATGAAGTTGCTGCAGCTGGAAAAGGTAAATGAATTGTACGATTCGTCATCTGCTTATGTGGGCAGCGACTTTTCCGACCAAATTCTCAAACAATTGGGCATTGAATATGAAGTGTCGGATGAGAGTTTGCAAAATATACCCAAAGACGTTCCGTTTATTGCCATTGCCAATCATCCATACGGTGGTATTGATGGAATGATTATGTTGTCTTTGTTTGGCAAAGTACGCCCCGATTTTAAGGTAATGGCCAACTATTTGCTTCAACAGATTCCACAAATCAAAGACAATATTGTTTCGGTTAATCCCTTTGAAAAAACGGGTAAACAGGGTATGAATATCTCAGGAATAAAGAAATGTTTAACCCTCATTAATGAAGGTAATCCCATTGGTATTTTTCCGGCAGGTGAAGTGTCTTCCTTAAAAATAAGTACCCTCAAAATTTCCGATAAAATGTGGAACCCTGTGGTGGGTAAAATGATTATGAAGTCGGGCGTTCGGGTGGTTCCTGTTTATTTTTCGGGACACAACAGTGTGAGTTTTAATTTGCTCGGTTTGGTGCATCCTGCCTTGCGCACGGCCAAGTTGCC
>CALRRW020000097.1:0-5876 GCA_943370695.1 Comamonas sp. lk
CAATAGTTTAGCCTTTAATAATGGTGTTCCTTATGTGGCAGTATCAGATGAGGGTCAAAATTATCAATCAACTATTTATAAATTCAATGGAACAACATGGGAGCTTGTAGGAAGTCCATTTGGTGGCGAGTCGGCTTTCCAAAGTATTGCATTTAGTGATGGAGAACTTTATTTAACAGCCTATTCGGAAGATAATGATTACAAAACTACGGTATACAAATTTGGTGCTGCCGAAATTGGCAATACAAACGAAGTTGTGGTTCAAACAGCAGGCCAGTATATTGTAAAATCAACGAACCCGGATGGCTGCAGAGGTATCGATACGGTTCTTGTTGTAAATTATGTAGCAGCAGGAAATAATACTATGGGTGCTGATCAGGTTATTTGTAACGGAAGCACGCCAACTGCCTTTTTAGCGAATACTCCTGGTTTGGGTGATACGGCTACATACAGCTTTACTTGGTTAAGTTCTACCTCGGATGCTGTTAGTGGTTTTGCTCCTGCAAGTGGTGTAAACAACAACGCAATCTATACTCCTGTTCCTTTAACAGATACTACCTGGTACAAACGTATTGTCAATTCAAGCATTTGTGGTGCCGATACTTCTGCGGTATTGACAATTGCAGTAACGTTAGATTCGGCCGGTACCTGGACTGGTGCAGAAAATTGGGTTTGGGCCAATACTGCAAACTGGAGTTGTCCAAGCATTCCTACTGGGGTTTCAAGGGTAACCATTCCTGGTTCGGCTAACTATATGCCTCAAATTATAGATGCCCGTCAAGTATTGGATTTAACAATTCAGGGTGGTGCAAATTTATCACTAACCAATAGTGCATCCGAGTTGACTATTTATGGAGCGATTACCAATAATGGAAATTTTGGAAACTACAATGGTAAAGTGGTGTTTGCTGGAACAGCTCCACAAACGATACCAAGTGGTAATTACCGAAAAATTGGATTGCAAAATCCTAGTGGCGTAAGCTTGAGTGGTAATGTAACTATAAATGATTCACTCATATTATCAGATGGTATCATACAGTTAGGGCCTAATGATTTAACTCTATCATACTCAGCATATGCATCAAAAGGTTCGCCTACAAGTTATGTATCGACAAATGGAACTGGGAAATTAGTTGCATATTATATCGGACAATATGATAAATCAGATACCGTTTATATTCCGATTGGTAACAGTACTTACAATCCGATAAGTATCATTGATAAGGATAATTATAGTGATTATGCGTTTAGTGTGATTGACAGTATTACGGCAACGTATAATGAATTTGAGCCTACAGGCGAAATGTATACAAATGGAGCTGTAAACAGAACATGGGTAGTATCTCCATCAAATGGAGGAGCCAACACGGCTTCCATTACTTTTGGCTGGAGTGCCGCAAATGAATTGCCTCAGTTTAATCGCAATAACTCATTTGTTGCTTTCTATAATTACAACGATTCAGAGTGGGTAAGTTCACCTGGAACGGTAGCAGTTGGTTCGGGCATGTATTACCAAACAATTACAGGAGTTGCCGGCAACAATGTGTTTGGTATAGGCAGTGGAAGTGGAGTTGGCTTACCGGTTAACTTACTAAACCTTGCAGCAACCAAACAGCAAAGTAATGTTAACGTGACCTGGACAACTGCAACTGAAATTAACAATTCTTATTTTGCAGTACAACGCAGTGTTGATGGTAAAACATTTGAAACGATTGGCACCGTAAAAGGCAACGGAACAACGCAGGTTTTAAACAACTATGCATATTTGGATAACAAGGTTTCCAACCTAAAACGTCCAACTGCGAATGTGTTTTACCGTTTAATTCAAACAGATTTTGATGGTTCGCAAACAATTAGCAAAACAGTTGTTGTTAACTTGGATGAGCCAGCAGCCAATAACCAAAAATTAATGGCCGCTATATCGCCAAATCCGTTTACAGATATAACCAATGTAACGGTAACCTCATCAAAAGCAGAAAAGGCAACTTTAAAAGTAACCGATACGCAAGGTCGATTGGTATTTGAAAAACAAGTTGAATTGCAGGCAGGCGAAAACAGGATCATCATGAGTGAACTGGGTTCGGCCAATACAGGAATCTATTTTGTAAACATACTCACAACAACCGAATCACTTGTTCAACGGATTGCAAAAGCAAAATAAACAATTGGTTTGATTTGATAGAAACGGAAGTAAGGCAACTTGCTTCCGTTTTTTTTATAATAAAAAAGCCACTGTACAAGATTGCAAAGTGGCTTTTGAATACTATCGGTTTTGAGTTATGCGAGTATTGTTTGTTTGCACGCCTCCAGGATGGCTTCTGCTTTTTCCTGAGTTGACGATTCGCTGTATACCCTCAATACAGGTTCTGTTCCGCTGGCGCGAATCATTACCCATTCCTTCGCTGTCGCTTCGGAAGGCAAGCCATTCTGTTGTAGGTGGAATTTAAATCCATCAATGGTTTCTACTTTTTCAATAGAGTATTTTCCAAATTTGGTGTATTTACCTGCTTGGCAATTGGCCAAAACGGTTTGTTTGATGGCTTCGGTAATATGCAAATCAATACGGCCCATCGCAAAACTTCCTACCACACCATATACTTCTTCAATCAATTCGTCTAAACTTTTGCCTGTTTTGGCCATGAATTCCCAAATGGTTAATCCAATCCAAATACCATCACGCTCCGGAATAAATCCTTTGATGGCAATTCCACCGCTTTCTTCACCACCCACCAAAACGTTTTCCGTAACCATTTTATCACAAATGTATTTGAACCCGATTTTGGTAATTTCAATATCCAAACCATAGGCTTTGGCAAGGTCGGTAATTTTGGAAGTGGCGCTAAAAGTTGTAATCACTTTACCGCTCATGTTTTTGTATTTGTGCAGGTAATGCACCAACAATAAAATGATATGGTGTGAATCAACAAACTCGCCTTTTTTGTTGTAAAGGCCAATCCTGTCGGCATCTCCATCGGTTACCAAACCGCAATCAATGTCTTCGCTTTCTTTAATGAGTTCACTAAACTCAGTAAGGTTTTTATGAATAGGTTCCGGTGCTTGTCCGTCAAATCCCGGATTTTCTTCGGCATGCAAAAAGGTGATTTCGGGAAACAACCTGCGCATGGCATTTTGACCCGCACCATACATGGCATCGTAAGCAAATTCCATCCCGCTGTTTTTGATGGCAGCCAAATCAAATTTGCTTTCCACTTCGTTTACATACATGGTTTCCAAATCAACATAGGTAACCATTCCTGTTTTCACCAGCTCATCCATGCTCGCAACCTTTGTGGAAACGGTTTCAGGAATTAATGCTTCTACTTCGTCAATCACCGCAGGACTTGAAGGTCCTCCATAATGTGCTTTGAGTTTATAGCCGCTGTATGCCGGTGGATTATGGCTGGCTGTGATAATTACGCCCAAAGCTGTTCCATGTTTTACTGCACCCAAACTAATCATGGGAGTGGATACAAAACCTTTTGCCAGTTTTACGTTAATGCCATTGGCACACATAATTTGAGCAACGGTTTCGGCAAATAATTCGCCTGCAAAACGGCAATCATGCCCCAGTACAATGGATAAATTATCCGCGTGATTTTTTTTGAGATAATCAGCTGTTCCCTGTGCTACACGTTTTACATTTTCTACGGTAAATTCAGCTGCAATAATGCCTCTCCAGCCGTCTGTTCCAAATTTTATTTGATACATGTTTGTTTCATATTAAAAACACAGTGGTTGGTACGAAACATATCCATACCAACCACAATACTCTTTTTGGTTAAAAATTATTTATACAAATGCATTGATACCGGTAATTTCCATACCCGTAATCAGCAAATGAATATCGTGTGTTCCTTCGTAGGTAACAACCGATTCTAAGTTCATCATATGACGCATAATCGGGTATTCACCTGTAATCCCCATTCCACCCAGCATCTGGCGTGCATTGCGCGCTACGTTTAATGCTAAATCAACGTTATTACGTTTGGCCATACTGATTTGTGCCGGTGTTGCCCTGCCTTCGTTCATCAATACTCCCAAGCGCCACGTTAACAATTGTGCTTTGGTTATTTCGGTAAGCATTTCAGCCAGTTTTTTTTGTTGCAACTGGAAACCACCAATGGGTTTGCCAAATTGTACGCGTTCCAATGAATAACGAACTGCAGTATCATAACAATCCATTGCTGCTCCCAATGCACCCCAGCTAATTCCATAGCGAGCACTGTTAAGGCAAGTCAACGGACCTTTTAGTCCTTCTACACCCGGTAAAATATTTTCTTTCGGAACTTTTACATCGTTAAACACCAACTCTCCGGTGGCCGATGCACGTAAGCTCCATTTGTTATGTGTTTCGGGAGTAGAGAATCCTTCCATTCCACGCTCCACAATAATTCCTTTAATTTTTCCTTCTTCGTTTTTGGCCCAAACCACCGCCATATCAGCATAAGGTGAATTGGAGATCCACATTTTGGCTCCATTCAAAATAACATGTTTGCCATCACCCGCGTCTTTAAAGTTGGTGGTCATCCCGGCAGGATTCGAACCGTGGTTTGGTTCGGTTAAACCAAAACAGCCCAACCATTCGCCTTTGGCTAATTTTGGCAGGAATTTTTGTTTTTGCTCCTCGCTGCCAAATTTATAAATAGGATACATCACCAATGAACCTTGTACCGATGCTGTAGAACGCACTCCTGAATCGCAACGCTCCAATTCCTGCATCATGATTCCGTATGAGATATAGTCCAATCCACCGCAACCATACTCCACCGGTAACTGTGGACCAAAGCAACCCAAGTCGCCCAATTGTTTAACCATGCTGTATGGGAAGGTAGCTTGTTGTGCTACATCTTCAATAATGGGCGAAAGTTCTTTTTTTACATAATCACGAACCATTCCGCGAATCATTTTGTGTTCATCGCTTAACAATTCATCCATCAAATAGTGATCCGGATGGTTGTATAAATCAGGCTTATTGGCTCTGTGAAAGTTTTCCGTTGATGTTGCTTTTGTGCTGCTCATATTTTTGCTTAAATATTGGTGCGAAAGTAGGTTATTTTTTGTAAAAAGTGGATTTGGTTGGTTGGGTTGATTAAGTTGGTTGGGTTATTGGGTTTATAACTGTTGATTTGCACATTATTTGGTGTTTCGATGCCATAAAACCACAACCACATGAAATATACAACAACGTTAACCGCATTAGAGTTTTACAGTTTCCATGGCCTGTATGCTGAGGAAAAGCTCCTGGGAGCGCTTTTTCTGGTGGATATTGCTGTTGAATGTGAAATAGATAAGCCCGTTTCATCCATTGAAGAGGCCGTTAATTATGAGGTTATGTTTAATACGGCAAAAGCCGAAATGGCCAAACCACAGGACCTGATTGAAACAGTTGCACAAAACATCCTATCCTCTCTGCAATCATCCTTTCCGCAGGCACAACAGATAACGGTAACCATTCATAAACCCAATCCTGCCGGTGCATTTAAAAGTGGTGTGGCTAGTGTGAAGATGAGTGGTTAGAATTATTCAATTAGTGCAAATAAGATGCAGAATACCAGTGTAATAGCAATAACGGCAATAATTATCTTCATTTCAAATTTAAAATAGGGTTTAATGTCTGTATACGGAGCTGTTATTAAAGCAAGGTCTTTGATAATAGCATCCACTTTTTCTACATCTTCATTTTTGAAATAGTAGGTTTGAGTGGGATAATCATCAAGTTGTACACCGATATTTTTGTCCTCCCGAAAAAACTCAATCTCATATCCGTTTAGCGCACCTTCAAATTTGGGAATATCAGAAATTCTTAATTGAAATGAATTTCTTTGACGTTGAAATTCTACTGCATTTTTGTAATACTTGGCTTTTTCTAGAATATC
>CALRRW020000098.1:0-5853 GCA_943370695.1 Comamonas sp. lk
ACCATGTAATCACGTTGCGAATGTAAGTAATATTTGAGATTTTTGATTTCAGATTTCGGAATGGCAAATTTAATTTAGGGTTACACTGTATCGAAGCATTTGGATTATCGGAGTATCTCTTACGCCTTGTTTTTTTTGTACCGAGGAGCTCCAATAAACTCAGCCTGACAACTATTTCGGTAATCCCATCAACCATTCAACACTATTAACCGGTTACTTATCAACCACATCAGCCTCCCCCGCTTTATACAGCACTTTATCATCCGGCAAACGTTGCCTGGCCCATTCAGGTTCCGGCCGCTGTTTGGCTTTTACTTTTTTCTTGAGCATAAACACCAAAAAAATTGAAATAATGGGCAAAATGGTGGCAATGATAAACCACCACAAACCTGAGTATCCGCGCTGGCGTGCCAATTGCGCTACGGCCACCGACATCCCAATGAACGCGGGATAAATGAATATCATTTCCATCTGCGATTTTCGATTTTGGTCCCGATACTTCGGGAAACGATTTGTTAAAACAACGGAGCAAAACTAATATAATCCAATGAACACCCTAGCATAAAACCCTAATAATTAATGCAGCTCAAACCACTGATTATTGTCAACTTTAAACTTTATTCACGTTTGCGTGTTTTATTTACCAAACCCCGCTCATCAAATGCCCAAAACAAAATCGACTCCAAAATCCATTTACCCTTTTACCGTAACAACGATTGAGGGCGTTGATACCACACTCGATACTTTTAAAGGCAAAGTTGTACTTATTGTGAATACAGCCTCTGAATGCGGCTATACTCCTCAGTACAAAGAACTCGAAGAACTTTACAAACAATACAGAGACCAGGGCTTTGAAATTCTGGCTTTCCCCAGCAATGATTTTGGAAACCAGGAACCCCTTAACGGAAAAGAAATTGAAAACTTCTGCTCCACACATTTTCGGACAACATTTCCGGTGTTCGAAAAAGTATCTGTAAAAGGTGAAACCGCTATTCCGTTGTACCGTTTTTTGAGCAATAAGAATTTAAACGGTAGTGTCAATATTGCTCCCAAATGGAATTTTCAGAAATACTTAATTAACCGCAAAGGCGAAGTGGTGGATTATTATTTTCCGTTCACCAAACCAACGTCACGCAGGATAAAAAAAGGCATTGAGCGTTTACTGTAAACATTTTAATATGTTTGCGTGTATTGATGAAACAACTCCGTCTTACCATTTCCAACATCATTGAGCGTACCAACAACATTGTTACCTATGAACTGAACAGTGACCAACCTGTTGTGTTTGTTCCCGGCCAGTTTATTCCGTTAGAATTTGTGGTGAATGGACAAACTGTACGAAGATCATATTCCTTGCATAATTCCCCTTTTTTGAATGAACCACTTTCCATTTCCGTTAAGCGAATTGAGAATGGACTTGTTTCGCGGATGCTGCAAGATCAGTATCAAACGGGCGACACGATTACGGCATACCAACCCACCGGATTGTTCACCTACGAGCCTCAACAAGCAACGCAACGTGATCTTTTTTTGATTGGCGCAGGCAGCGGCATCACTCCGCTGATGAGTATCTTAAAATCGGCATTGCTCAAAGAACCCCAATCGAAGATTACCCTTATTTACAGCAACCATTCGGTGGAGTCGACCTTGTTTTATGATGAGCTCAAAACCCTGGAACAACAATACCCGGCACAATTTACATGTGTGTTTTTGTTCAGCAACAACAAGGATTTAAGTTTTGCAAGGCTCAACAGAGAACTCCTCGAAAAGCTTATTGCACAACACCTGCATTTTGCAAAAGAGGATGCCCTTATGTACACCTGTGGCCCGGCCGATTATATGCTGATGTGCCGAATTGTATTGCTGGGTTATGGCTTTGCAGGTGAACAACTTAAAAAAGAAACCTTTGTATTGCCCGAAGAAGAGGCAGATGAAGACAACACAACAGAGGAAATAATTGATACACATACCTACGGTGTTCAATTATACTTTGAAGGAAAAATAAACCACTTGACAATCACATACACCAAAACCATTTTGGATGTGGCACTCGAACAAAACATCAACCTGCCATACAGCTGCAAATCGGGTGTGTGCGGAACCTGCGCTGCCAGCTGCACCGGGGGAAGCATCAATATGCGATACAACGAAGTGCTAACCGATAAAGAAGTAGCCAATGGAAGAATATTATTGTGTACCGCACATCCGATAAGTGATAATGTAAAAATAGAAGTTTAATGTTGCACCTTATTCGGTGGTTTCGTCCGATAGCTATCGGACTCCGCTCAACCACCTTAAATTTTCAATTAAACATACTCAACATAATTAACACACATGAAACTAGACATCCTTGCCTTTGCAGCACACCCCGATGATATAGAACTGGCAGCCAGCGGAACCGTGATGGCCCATATTGCCATTGGCAAAAAAGTGGGTATTGTGGATTTAACGCGCGGTGAATTGGGAACACGCGGGAGTGCTGAGTTAAGAGACAAAGAAGCTGAAGCTTCATCAAAAATATTGGGCATCAGTGTTCGCGAAAACCTGCGCATGCGTGATGGTTTTTTTGCCAACAATGAAGAGCACCAACTGAAAATAATTGAAATGATCCGGAAGTATCAACCCGAAATTGTGTTGTGCAATTCGGAAGTAGATCGGCATATTGACCACGGACGTGGAGCAAGTTTGGTGCATGATGCCTGTTTTCTTTCAGGCTTGCGTAAAATAGCAACCCAACACAATGGTGAGGCACAACAAAGCTGGAGACCCAAAGCGGTGTATCATTATATCCAGGATTACCTCACCAAACCCGATATCATAATGGATATCACCCCCTACTTTGAGCGTAAAATGGAAAGCATCAAAGCGTTCTCTTCACAATTCTATGATCCCAATTCAACGGAACCAGAGTCACCTATTTCCACCAAGGACTTTATGGTATTTTTAGACGGAAGAGCCCGTGAATTTGGTAGGTTAATTGGCGTAACATATGGAGAAGGCTTCACCGTAAAACGCAGCATTGGCGCAAGAAATTTAACTGACTTGTTATAAATTTTATTGATAAGTATTGCTTTTTTATAAAACACCCTCAATCAACACAATTAACCAATCAACATAATCAACCAATTAACACATCACCCCACCTCAAACCGTTCCACATATTCAATCAACCCAAACTGGGCAAAATGGTGCGAGTAATGTTTGTAATGGAACCAAAGCCATTCGTGGTAGTTGAGTTTGCCAAACATGTTGTGAATGGTTCTAAAATCTGCATCCTGCTCTGCAAACAATTGCTTAAAGGATTGAAAGTTTTGAATGAGGTTTTGTTTGGCCTGTTCGTGTTCCACTTCATCCGTTTTTTGCAACAGGCTAAAAATAGGATTGGTGAAGTTTTTCGTTAATGGTCTTTCGCTATACAACCCGATGTTTTTGTATTTCTCCCATTTGTCGTTAATGAGGTCTTCACCAATTTTGTAAATACCCATTGACAATTTGAGCGCATCACTGAGGTGATCCAACATTTGGGTGGCATTCATGCTTCCCCACACTGGTAATACTTCAGGATTTAAAGGAGCAATGTATTGCGGAACCGTTTGCTCAAAATAATTTTCAAGTTTGGCGATGCTTTGCATTTATGGAATATTAAAAGGTTGGACACAAGAATAATTTTCGCTTACCAAATGCAAGCTATACTTTCCTTTTTTTAATTGTTTATTTTTTTTGAGCGCCTCGCGAATAGTGCCTTTTACCGCAAGTGTTTCTTCATGAACGATGCTTTCGGTATCGTCCTTTACCACAACCGTTATTTTATGCGGCATGGCTGCGCGGTAGGTTAAGTGCAACCGTTTATCACCCATGTAAGTGATGTCCAATAATTGTTCGGTTGTATCATTTTGAAGCAGGAAATAGGCCAGCTGCATATCCGGAATTCCATACCCGAAATGATTATCGGGTTTGTAATAATGATTGCCGCTAAGGTGCAATGCCTGCATCAATGCTGCCGGATTTTTATCGGGGTATGCCTGCATCAAACAGGCAATAGCTCCCGCCATAATCGGACTCGAATAAGACGTTCCATCTCCCTGGTAAAAAACACCCTTGCTAGACGCTACCCAAACATTATCCCCTTGTGCCATCACATCGGGTTTAATGCGTTTATCTTTAGTTGGGCCAATGGAGCTGAAGCCTGCCAGGTGATTTCCGGCATCTACCCCGCCAACTGTAATCACTTCTTTTACATCAGCCGGTACGCTGATAAATTTCCACTCATCATCACCTTCGTTTCCGGCACTTACCACCACTACCATCCCTTTTTGCACTGCCAATCCTGCCGCTTTGGAAATGAGGGCCGTTTTTCCATCCAGGTTTTTGTAGGTGTAATTTTGTGTTGCATCATCAAACTCATTATAACCCAATGATGAATTAACAAGGTCCACTCCTGCACTATCAGCATATTCAATTGCTTCTATCCAGTATATTTCTTCCACAGGCATTTCGGTATTGGCATATTCCGAGCGCAACAAATAATAATCGGCCATCGGTGCGGTACCCACAAACTCATTAGGAATATAACCTGCCATACAGGATAACACGGCCGTTCCATGATCATCATCTTCATACACTTCTTCATTGTGTTGCACAAAATCATGCGTGTGTTTTATCCTATTGGATTGACGCATTTGGCTGAACACAGGAAGTGTATCAGCATTGTTAAAGCCGGCATCAATAACTGCAATAGCTATTCCCTCACCCCTGTATCCTTGCTGGTGCAGGCATTGGGTATTGAGCATGCTCACCTGACGGTATGTTTTGCCATAACCATTCGAATCGGTTTGTTTCTTTTTGAAATCACCTTTTTGTTCCAGCACTTTGAGCATTTCGTTTAAATCCACACGGTGCTTTGCCGATGCCCGAAAAGCTTGGTGCTCTCCCAAATACCTCACTCCTGTTACAAACGGATATTGTTTCAGCGTATCTGCATATTTTTTATCCGGCACTTTCACTGCTACTCCATTTAACCACTTGCTGGTGCTTAACACCATTATTCCTTTTTGAGTAAGTTGCTCAAGGTATAATTTGGAAACTGGCAAATCTGTTTCCGTTACGGGAATGCCAAACTTTTGCCTACGCAAAATTGCTTTGGACGATAAAAACTGTTGTGGTGAACCCATTGAAAAGCGCGTATCTTTTCCCGAAAACGTAACCCAGTAAACATGCTGCGCATGCATCGAAGTAGTTAGCAACAGCAAACCCAGCAGCAGTCTCATTAAGGTGTGTAAGATATTAATGTTAACCGGAACCTGTAACCGCGCGAACCATCAACCTGTGTATTGATGGAATCGGAAAGTGCATATACCAAACCGGTATTGCGAGCATAGGTTTCCAATCGTTTGATTTCTTCAATGGCATTCAATTCATCTTTTTGCAATACGGTTAGGGTTTGGTTGTACCCGATACCGCCAACAGTGGCCGGAGCATCATATTCCAGCACATCATACTCTTCTTCTCCAAGTGTATTGAACATATTGCCATTCCATTTTTTTTGCTGCGCCAATGGGAAAACAAGTTTCACAAAACGTATATTCTCCTGCACTTTCTGGGCATATAAGTTTGTTTGCAAAATACTACAACTGTTAGCCTCTATCCAATCTGTTGTGTCGCTAAGCTTAAAATAACGGCTCACATACTGTGCAGGCTTACCTTCCAAATCGGTATATGCCGATACAATTTGTTCTTTGTACAAATACGTAAAGGTATCAATCGTGGTAAAGCCTGAATTATTATCATACGCCAGCGAATCCACATGATAAATCCAAGTGGCACCCACCTGTGTGGGATAATAAGCATACCCTA
>CALRRW020000099.1:0-5848 GCA_943370695.1 Comamonas sp. lk
AAAATTATCGTAGATACTTACGGAGGAAAAGGCGCACATGGTGGAGGAGCTTTCTCTGGAAAAGATCCTAGTAAAGTAGATAGAAGTGCAGCATACGCAACTCGTCACATTGCAAAAAACCTAGTAGCAGCAGGTTTGTGTACCGAAGTATTGGTACAAGTTAGTTATGCAATTGGCGTAAAAGACCCAATGGGTATCTATGTTAATACCAACGGAACTGCAAAAGTGAAAATGACGGATGGCGAAATTGCTAAGAAAGTTGAGAAGATTTTTGACATGACTCCTTACGGAATTGAAACCCGTTTGAAATTACGTAACCCAATTTATAGCGAAACTGCTGCTTATGGCCATATGGGTCGTAAAAACGAAATCGTAACCAAAACCTTTACATCACCTGATGGCAAAAAATTGGTTAAGAAAGTAGAGTTGTTTACCTGGGAAAAACTAGACTTCGTAGACAAAGTGAAAAAAGAATTTAAATTGAAATAATTCTTAAATCATCACTCATAAAAAAAGCCTCGGGAGAATTTCTTCACCCGAGGCTTTTTCTTTTGTAAAGAAGCCTGATTACCCTTTTACCAATGGCTTCACTATATATTGACCATTGGCAAAAAATATCCTCACATAATACATTCCATTATTCAAGTTTTCGATATCGATATTGTGGGACGACCCATTTAAAATTTCCTTGCCGATTGCATTGTAAACAGCATACCGGGTAATTTCACTTTCGGAAACAATACTCACATGCTCACCATTTGCAGGGTTGGGATACAATACCACATTTAACGACAAATTATCCGCATCCTTTACGCCTGTTACCTGCTCGGTTTTCCCCTGGATATAAACAGACAATGGAAAATTCCCATCCGCACCGGCAAACACAGCATCGGGAACCTCAATCTTAAACGAATGGTTTCCGGCCTCTAATGTTCCTAAATAAATAATACGGGTAGGGATATAGGCACCGGGACACCAGTTGCTAAACGATTGCCATTGTTCATCCGTTCTTGGCGAAGAGCCATAAATGCCATTGCTCTGTGTATTGTACTTACGATAGGGTTCACATGATTCAAATCCGGGCATATAACTTAAAACCTGGCTACCATCCAAAAATACGTAATGAAAACGCCTGTTGTATTCTTCGCCACCACTGCCTGCACCATGATTAGACGTAATCAGGTGAATTTTGGTATGGTAACTTTTTGACGTGAGTGTAAAAGGAATTGTTCTTACCGTTTGGCCAACAATATCCGTGGCAGAGGCATTGTAATTGTTAAAGTTTAACTGATTACCCAAGGTTAATAAAATATTGTTTGTTTCCAGCGCCTGAGGAGCATCAGTGCTAAAATCAAGTGTTCCAAAAAACACATCCGATCTATTGGCACAACCCGAGATTTCATTATTGGCTGCATATGGTACACCAAATATTTCCAGCTCACACCATACATCAAAACTATCAACAATGCTTTTTTCGCGCAGGATAGAAGCAACATTGTTAAGTTCATAATTATACGGAACCGTGTCGGGCTTTTTATTTTTATTCATAAAAGGTGTGATGAAACGGGCAATTTCAAACCGTTTAACACTATCAGGGTTGTAGGTTGAGGCTCCTTTAGGAACAAGGGCTAAACTAACATGTCCTCCTCTGTCATAATTATCGCAAGATGCTTTTACCAAAACTTTCATCGAAAGACTGTTACCAATTGAGGCCAGTTGTAAACTGCTGATTTTTTTTGTAACCAATGATGTTCTCAGTCTCACAACTCCTGCACTGGGAGGCAGTGAATCATTGTATTTGGCAAGTTGTCCGTTAGCGTATCCGTCAATAAACAATTCGGATTCAAATACCCTGAAAGAAGTCTGAGCATTCGTTGTAAAAAAGAAGCTGCTACACGAAATGCACAGGAATAGTGTAAATATTTTTTTCATGCGTTTTTATTATAAAACAAATAAAGGCAAATAAAGCCTATGAAAAAATTACACAAAGATGTAGGTAATGATTGCCGTAAACCCAATTTGAATGCACGAAGCCAATACGTTTTACGGGGGTTTTGTAGTTAAATTACTACAGTCCCAATTTGTTTATCAAATGTATTCTCCAATGAGGGGGCGTTTTTAGCTACAAAAAAGTCATGTATTTTTTGAGTTGCTCTGTTTGCCAAGCTTCCCAGGTTTGCGATTTGTAATATGCCGTAAACATACTCTTAAACTCCGTTTGTTGAGCAAGAAATTCGGCCAATTGAGAAGCAGGTGTGGCCAAACGTCCATTGGTACTTAGCATTGCATCAAATAAATTGACCACTAATTTATTATCGCAATAACCCAATGTTTTTATTGCTAAAAAAGCATTGTTGCGGGTGCGGAACTCCCATAGATTTGAACTGTAATCCACAAGGGCATTTATACTTTCCTGTTTGTGAATTTGATTGGCCACGGCTAACTCATGCCATTTAATATTTACCGAATTGGTCATTCCCATTACGTTGCGGGTGGATTCCAAATATACAGATGCTTCTGAGGGGTAAAGTTTACACAGTTTTTCCAATGCGGATTGAACTACATCATAACTCGAATCCTGAAGCGCTTTAACAAAGGCCTGTTTCCACAAATCATTATTACCCGTATAATTTTTGATAGCTGCCAGTTTCGGAGCAGGTGCCGATTGCGCAAATACATGTTGCAATTCGGCAGCTAAGGTTTCTTCATTCACCAGTTGACTGATGATTTCGGCTTTCATTTGGTGAAAGGTTTCTTTCTTAAAAACCTCCATCAACAAATCCCGTTTTTCAGCAATCGGAAATGTTTTTAATGCAACCAAAGCATCATATCTATCCAGCATATAGGGTGCTTTCAAAACCTGGTTTTCCAGTTCGTCAAATGATTTTTTAAACGTAACTGATTTTAAAACCTGTGAGTTGGGATCAAACAATACGAATGCAATCTCTTTGTGTGCCTTATTATCAATTTTAACCACTTCATAAGCTTCCGAAATCCACTGCTTTACCTTATCACTTGTTCCGTCTGCATAATATACTTCGAATGCAATTGGCATTTTGAAAAAGCCTACCACTTCATCTCTTTGATGTGTTTGCTCTACGGAAATTTCGGTGTAACGCGCGCCACTTGCCTTCATCACATCTTCATAATGTACATTGTATTGAGGTTCCCCTCCACGTAAAATCCACTGGTCAAAAAACCAACTCATATCCACTCCAAGTTTATCCTGAATAGATTGTTGCAAATCATTGGTTTCTACATTCGCGTAAGCATGTTTGGTTAGGTAATCATTCAGTGCGCGCTTCCATTGTTCTTCACCCAAAACATAAGCCATCATACTAATCACATTTGAGCCCTTAGGGTATACACGTGGTGAACCTGCATTGGTATGACGAATAGGGTTGCGGTCTTTTTTACTCGCCTCTAAAGCCGAATTTTGTTCTCCTCTTCGTTGCCAGTTGTACTCATCCTCACCCAAAATTTCCCTGGTAAACTGCTTCGGATAATATGTTGCATAACTTTCCTGCAACCAGGTATCACGTACATCCCGAGCGGTTATATAATCACCGAACCACTGGTGGGTTAACTCGTGGCAGTTTACTCCTACATAATTCCGATCCAGGTAAGCGCGGTTGTCTACATTAAAAAAGTCACCAAAAACGGTTGCTGTAGTATTTTCCATCGCTCCATACAAAAAATCCTGAACCATTATTTGCGAATAACTCTCCCATGGATAGGCAACTCCTGTTTCCTTTTCCAAAAAATCGATCATTTTTTCCGAGTACCGGTAAGTTGGCTCTGCTCTGTCAGCAAATTCGGGGTAGTAATACAAATTCATTGGAACACCTTTGCCGCTTTTTGTTTTTTTAACTGCATACTTTCCTATTCCCAACATCAATAAATAACCTGCATGGGGTTTGCTCATCGCATATTGCCACGTAATTGTATTGTCTTTGTTGCTGGTTTTCTTTTTCAGCAATCCGTTTGATAATACTTCATACTGTTTATCAAAGGTGATGGTTGTTTCAGTAATGAATTTATCATTCATATCATCATACATCGGAATCCAGTAACGATTGTCAATTCCCTGGCCCTGGGTCCATATTTGTTTGCGCACGGCAAATGGATTTACTGTTTTATTTTCAGGAACATTCCATCCAATAAAATAAATTCCTTTGCGGGGTGTTGCCTCATATTCAAATACAATAGTGCCTGTTGCATCCCATTCCAATGGGCTTGCAGGTTTAACCCAAACACCTGTTTTCACAATGGTATAAGGCAAAACCTGTTTATTGAGTGTTGCGGATTTAATGGTGATACCCGGAGCATCAAAAAACACAGAGTCCACCTGTTTTTGCAATACTTTAAATGCATGTGAAACCTTTCCTTTCACCAGTCCTTTTTCTGGAACAAAACTCACTTCCACTTTCATATTTGTGATATCAAGCGAATGCTCCCTGTATGAAGTATTATCTTTTAAATAACTTCGGTAAGAGTTTTGGGCAGATATGCTCACTGAAAGTAAACATGATAAAATAAGAGCCGAATATTTCATGATGATAGGTTTAACCCATGCAAAATCACGAAGAATATTGGATTAAGCAAGGGAATGTGATAAGTGGTTATTCACCCACCTTTATTACTTCTTTACCCGAAGTATCAATAAGGCCGATTTCATCACCAATATAAACCTCCGACATTCCCTTTTTGAACGGACTGATATAAGTGTATTTGATGGGCGTTAATTCATTCCCGCTTTCATCAATAACCCCAAAATATTCTTTAATCTGAACAATAGCAAGCCCGTTTTCAAACTCACTTATATGTTCGTATTTTACGGGCACAACCTCCACTCCTTGTTCATTAATCATTCCATACAAGTCACCAATTTGCACCTGTGCCAATCCATTTTCTTTCACTTTAAAAATATAGTTGTATTTAATCGGAACGATAATTTTTCCTGAAGTGTCTACCACCCCAAATACACCATTTTTTTGTACAATGGCCTTTCCGTTTTTAAACTTACCAATATCATCGTAGCCTTCCTGAGCAAATCCAACATGAGCATACGACAACAACAATAACAGCAACCTTAGTTTTATATTTCTCAACCTAATCATACAGTTCAAATTTAATAAACTCTTTGCTATACCCCATATTCACTAATCGATCACGAGCTTCCAATATCATATTTTTCCATCCACATAAGTAGAATGATGCCGGCCGCTTATCTGCAAACAGTTCTTCATAAATAGTGTGCACATACCCTGTTCGGCCACTCCATGTTGACGCACCTTCCCTCGACAGTACCGGAATAAACCTGAACTTTGGATACTGTTCATCCAGTAATTCCATTTCTTTCCTGTACAAAATATCACGCTGAACACGATTGCCAAATACCATGTATATATTCTGATGCTCCACATTGTTATTAATAATATGGTGCACCATACTTCGCAAAGGAGCTATTCCTGTACCCGTGGCAATGAGGCAAATATCATGATGAATAACCTCGGGGATGGTAAATTTCCCAACCGGACCGGCAACAGGAACTTTCATTCCAACTTTGTAATTATCCCACATATACGGTGTACCTAGCCCCGGTGGATTCAATACGATAATCAATTCAAAAACATTATCATCTCCGGGTGCTGAAGCTATCGAATAACTTCGATAGGAAATCTTAGATTCAATGGGCAAATTAACCATCACAAACTGCCCGGGTTTAAATTCAAATTTGTCTAAATGCAACATGCGAAAAAAGAATCGCTTCACAACTTCCGACTCATCAATGATGTGAATAATTTCGGCATCGTAAAAAACCTGTTTCATATGATAGATGGTTTAA
>CALRRW020000100.1:0-5786 GCA_943370695.1 Comamonas sp. lk
TTGGTGTAAACTCTACCGAACCAATATCAGTAGCTCCACCTGCTTTGGTTACCGAACGAACACCTGAGGCGTTGTTATAATCGCCCGAGATGCCACTCAGTGCAATTCCCTTACCATTGGCGTACCATGCATGCGAATACCCTGTTGCAATATTTAGATCGCCAAGGGTAATATCGGTGAATAAGGAATCAAAAGGAATATCAGAAGTTGGTGCACTCCAATTTGTATTTGGTTCAAAGGTATAAAGCCAGTCAAATGATTTCCAACCATACGGTACACCCATAAACTGAACCAAATAAGAAGTATCGGTAACCGACAATAAATTATGCTTTAAATAATTTGACAAGTTAGATCTATTAGAACCCACAGCATAATTCTGACCTAATCCCAGTGAAACTCGGCTATTATAAATGATATTATTGACTAACCTTGCATTAGCTTGTCCTACCGAGTATATACCATAGGTATTTGAATCCACGCTGGCATCTGTAATACCATCAATGAAAATAGAATTATAATAATAGTTGTTTGAACCAACGTTTTTCAAATCATAGACCCCATAAACGCGTTTGAGTGTATTTGTACCCAATGTAATTTGATTGTAATTGAGCGTATTGAATCCACTACCTGAGGTCACAACTCCCGCTGCTATTGCCCTGTTTGTTAATATTCCACTACCATTGGCTTTTACATTGTAAATACGATTACTCAAGATATCTACAGAAACATTTGATGCAACAACAATGCCGGCCGCAGCGTAACCATTCAATGCATCAATATTGAATATCTGATTTCCCCTTATGACAGCAGGAGTAGTTGCTTCATAATAAATACCTACAGGCGCATATCCACTCGTTAGCAAAGGAACCTGATACAGTGCATTCTGGTATATATCATGAATATTGTTGTTGATGATGGTCGTTGTGCCTCCTAATGCATAAATACCATAAGTTCTTTTTTCTCCGGAACTTATATTTCTATAAAACAAATGAGCAATCGTATTACCATCAACAACAGTATTACCTGAAGTAATATAACATCCAATAGCCTCATATCCGGATGAAATGGTGTCCCATGGATTCAAGCCACCTCCGATTATATTGGCCTTAATCAATGCATTACTTCCGTTATTACTAATTCCATAAAAAGAGTAAACTCCATTATTATCCCCAATTGCAATATTACCAATGTTATTGCTGTCAATTATGATAAGTTCTGATGATGACGAAGCCGCGAAAATTCCACAAAAAGCAGCTTGACTGCAAAAATAGACCGAACCACTTCTAGCTGTATCGGCACCACCAATACTATTTTTTCTAATCAAATGACTCCCTCCACCTGCAATCAAAATAACTTGGTTTTGCTGGTAACTTGTATCTGTTCGATAAAATTTATTCCCATAGATAGTCCAGCTATTGCCTGCGGTAATGGTCAAGTTAACGCTACTATTTCTCACATTCAGAACCTCACAATTCACAATTGAATTATAATCATTCCCAACATTTACATTATTCGTTTGAGAAACGATTGCGTTGTATGGTTTATTTAAGCTCGTAGCACCAATTGTATCTCGTAAAATACAATTAATGACAACATTCGAATCATTACCAGTGCCATTTACCTTTCCTCCAAGGAAGGTTAATATTCCAATTGTATTGTTAACACCTTCAATCATTGAATTGGCAATCGTATCAAGATCAGAATCGTTAGATAAACTTATTGTTGAACCCAATGGGTTGCGGTTCACAAATCGAAGAAACCTTCCCGTTCCATCAAAACTTCCATCAATTGCAACCCTATCTGCTCCTGATAACCGAATAAGAGCTGCTCCTGCAAGATTCCCACTAATATTTCTCAATGCCGAGGCGTCTGGTGAAATTTTAACAGCATACTCGCCAGATTTGTTTAGCTCATTCAGTCCAAAGGTTCCCGGCTCTTCAATATCACTTGTGATATTCACCATTACATTTCCATCGATAACTGCAGTGTTAAGATAATTGAACAATCCTGTAGTAGATGTTAACGTTGTAAAAACATGTCCATCTCCTACGTTAATAAGCCCACTTACCAGTGGTGTAATTTTATACTTATTGAGTTCCGGATAAGTACTTATCCCATTTATGTCTGTTCCTTCAACTCCTCCAGGAAAAGATCCTAATGAATGATACACTGAAGAATCTTGGGCCACCACAAAGTAATATATAGAGTCATCTGCGATAAGTCCGCCCAGATTAGTGGCGCTTATTGTAAACTCCCAAGTACCATTGGTTCCTGTTCCTGACACCAACAATCCATTTTCGATTATCCATGAACCTGCAAATGATTTTTTATAATAAATTTTAGGTTTTAATGTCCCCGTGGTATAAACACCTGTTGCATCAACAATGGTTGCTGTCAATACTCTATCTGAAACACTTAGGGTATTCGGAAAATTTGTATAACTAATGCTAGGTGCGGCAATATCAATCAAATCAAAATCTCCGGCATGCGCGCCTAAATCCACGGGAGATAAGAGATTTCTGATTGACCCATCAAAATCCACATCAGTACCATTACCGGAAACGGCAATACCATAACCTTCAATCGGAGTGGGATTTAATGTATCTAAATGCAAGTCAACCGTTAGTGCATCCCCAATCGCATTAGCAAATACCATTGGGAAATTGATAGAATTGGCGTCAACGCCAGAAGCAACTTTCCAATTAGCCAAACTAAAAAACGGAATAGAATCCAACACCCCAATTGAATCAGTTGCGTTCAAAAGGTTGTAATCCATCGTGAGTGAGCTGTTCGTTTTAAGGCCAATTGAAAAGTGACCCGTGCTATTCAATAAATTCATTCTTTCATTTATGAATATATTATTCTTGATATCATCATTTAAACCATCCATACGATACAATGCATATGTTCTTCTTGTGCCGCTCAAAACACCCGTTCCTCCAATGTATACTGTATTAAAATAAACCATACTTGTACCTGCGGTTTTGTTAATTCCAATAAAGGAACATGTTTTGGTAACTGAACTTCCAGACGAATCGACTCCTAATCGAATCATATTGTTTACAACACGTGCATTTCCAGCCACTAAGTCGATACCATAAAAACTTGTATTGGCATTAGTCGATTTTAGCGTAAAGCTGTGTATCTTGTTACGACCAATATGATTTACTCCGGAAGAAGCTCCACTCAATACAATTCCGATTGCTTTAACCACAGCAAAATTAGATGTATCACTAACGGTTAAGGAATGAATCTCATTTTGAACAATAGATGTCACGGCATTATTACCAGTACTCACTGAAATACCAGCAAGCTTGGCGTTCAAGCCGGAACCTGTAGTTCTGGAAGCTGATCGTAAGTTAGAAATAATATTGCCCGAAATATTAAATGTTACACCTGAATTAGAGGAAGATGCAATTTGAATTCCCCTCACGCCAAAAGATTGACCCCCAGTTGACGAATAGTTTGAATTTATATTTGAAATCCTATTCTTCGTTATATCATAGGTGGCATTTCCGGAAGTTGGGATTAAATATATTCCGGCAACCTTGGATGGGTGCAAAGAAGTAGTAGCAGTCAAAAGGTGATTAATACTATTGTTTAAAAGGGTATCCCCAATTAAATTATTACTTACAGTAGCTATAGTTGTAACGGCATTAACCCAAACACCCATAAAATCTGCAGAATTTGTTGTTGTATTCGTTGCATCAATATCAACCCCGCTTATTATATTATCAAGAATACTTATTTCTATAGCTGCATTAACGCCAATGCCAATAACCATGCCACCTGCTTGTCCGGAAGTATACTTAATTGAACCATTATTGCTAGTTGACCCAATTGTATTTTCGGCAATGTTTACCTTACCTCCGGAAACCCATATTCCAGCAAATGCCGGATTCGTAGTGCTTACTGTAACACCTGTACCAATCACATTTTTTACAATATTCCCGTGAACATCTGTTGGTATTCCTGAACCAACCGCAATATCAATAGCGATAAAACTACCCGTATTCCCAACAAAACTTAACAATCCTGATCCCAATCGGTTATTGCCACCAATAAAGTTATGTTCAATTTTATTGTTGCTACCAGCAGCAGATGTATTTGTTAAATTAGTATTGATACAAATAGCCCTGTGTTTTGCTGCTCCAACATAAGTAAATACACTTTGCTGATAGATATGATTGTTGCTAATGCTCCAGTCACTATTATTTTCCAACACACATATACCATTTGAGGATAATGGCCCATTAAAAAAATCATAAATATTACAACTGTCTATAACATTTCGTTTGTTGGGAACGATAGACGATCCAAGAGAGTGAATTCCATTAATAGGATAACCGATGCTGTTGGAGTGTACATCACAAAACCTTATTTGATTGTCGCTATTACCATTTGTACCGGTTGTTGTTCCTAAATTGATTACTCCTGCACCAATAGCTCCCATCACACCCTGATTGTTAGACCGGAAATCAGCATACAATAATTGATTACTATCTGCATCATTTATAAAGCGCACAGCAGGCCCTAAAAGTGAATCGACAATAACCATATTACTACCCGGTGTAAATTCACCGGATCCATCTTGGCGACCATCAATGATATAGTTTGACCCCCCATTAATATCAAACGTTGCCACAGAACTATTGCTTGCAATCGTAACTGCTGTGAGTGCCTCAGGCCGAATAGTAACAGTATTTATTGCGGAAGAGCCTGCATAACTGCTAAGCGTAATTGGAAATGACTCCCCAGTTGATAATCCATAGTATGTATTTTTTAAAATAAATTTAACTGGTCCACTTACTCCCAGTAAATTTAAATCATTGATTGCTGCTTTTATTGTTGGGTACACCTGACCCGTACCTACTGTATAATCCCCATTCAATGGCGCGGTAACAAGACGGTAACCTACGGGATTGTTTACCGCAGGAAAATATGTTTGACCCGAAAGGATAATACTATCAACTGTTGCATCAATGATATTGGTCGGCACCGCAACGCTGATTATATCATATACCAACCAGAAATAATTCAATCCTGTTAGCAGTCCTTTTGAACCATCAATGTAAAACGTATCGCCAGGATTGGGTATTAAACCGAATAATGTTGTTGTTGAATAATTAGAATCTGACCCCGTATAATATATTTTAGCATTTGCCACATCTGCATTATTGGTTGTACCTGTTGTGGTTAATTTGAAGCGAGTGGCTTCCAAAGAATTATACCCGAATTCCGTTTGAACAGCAATTCTAAGAACCTTCACATTAGTAGATCCCGGAGGTATATTTCCTGTTATCTGAGTTAGGTTAGCGGTTTTATAAAACATTTGATTAACAGGAAGTCCTGCATATTCACCCTCAATTCCACCAATATCAGGCGTCCCGGAAGCACCTGTATAACTTGGATTTCCTGGTCTGGGATTTCCATTCGCATCAGTAAGCAAACCAGGTATGGTTAATCCGCCCGCTTCAGCCACAGTTGGCACTAATGAGTTTATCCCCAAAAAATTAGGTAGATTACCATCCGTATTTAAAAATAAAACGTTTTCTGTATGTGAAAGGGAGTCTGCAATCCCTCCGGTTCTAACTTTATATGTCGATAAATAATTATCAGCGTTGGTTCCATCATTAAAGATTTGATGGGACGATAAAGTAGAGTCGCCCGCATAAAAAATATTATTGTTCGATAAAACAGAATAGGTTGTCATATTTGGTGAAGACCTTCTGTATGCAACTGACAGACCGGTTCCAGATGGGGCTGACTGATTAACAAAAATATTG
>CALRRW020000101.1:0-5785 GCA_943370695.1 Comamonas sp. lk
ATGTATATGAACTGGATTGGGGCATCAAAGAAAAAATAGAAAGTATTGCTTTTAAAATTTACGGGGCACATAAGGTTTATTTTCAACCCAAAGCGCTAAGCGATATGAAACGAATTGAAAAACTTGGTTTCGCAAACCTTGCAGTGTGCATGGCCAAAACACAATATTCGTTTTCGGATGATGTCAAAAAAATAAACCGTCCAACAGATTTTACAATCACCATCCGTGAAATAGAGTTGGCTGCAGGAGCGGGATTTATCATTCCCATGGCAGGTGAAATTATGCGCATGCCGGGTTTACCTAATAATCCTGCTGCCGAACATATTGATGTGGATGAACATGGAAATATTTCCGGTTTGTTTTAGTTAAAAGAGCTATCGTGGTATCCTCATTTCGTGTTTAAGGTTAATGATATTATATTTGGCCACAGATGCGTTTACCTTTTTTTCGAGTTTTTACTTTTTTTACAATTGTTTGGGGTTGCACCATTACGGGCTATTCACAAACATTTGAACTGGCAGACGGAGATACCATCAACTTTACCTCATCAACAGGCAGCAAACAAGGATTTTGGCGCTATTTTTGGCCAAATGGTGATTTAAAATATGAGGTGTTTTACGAGAACAATGAAAAGGAAGGTTTGGAAATCCGCTATTTCAACGAGCAAGATTGTATCGAATTCTCCAATACATACGTAAGAGGAGTGCTGGATGGGCCGAGTGTTACGTTTTATCCTAGCTGCAATGTACATTGTGAAGAAATTTACCGCAATGGTAAAAAACAAGGTTATGAAAGGTGCTATGACCAGGGAGGGCTCATCCAAACGGAAGCAAATTTTGATAAAGGAGAGTTGGTGGGAACGTATTCCCACTTTGATAAAAAAGGATTTGTAACCTACGAATCGCCTACAAAAGAAACTACTTTAAAATTCGACAAATTCCTGAGCGGAGAGTACCGCATTAAAGACTCAACCATTTTTAACGTTTTTAAACGTAACGACCAGTGGAAAAAGATAATGCTGGTGGTGGATATGACCGGTAGTATGTTTCCATACATCGGGCAATTACTGGTATGGTATAAAATGAATTTTGAGTCGGAAATGATTAAGTACTTTACCCTTTTTAATGACGGGGATAATATACCGGATAACAAAAAAGCAATCGGGCTCACAGGTGGTGTTCATACTTTTGATGCTAAAGATTTTAAGCAATTCAAAAAAAATATCGAAGACGTTCGCAAGCTAGGAGAAGGAGGCGATGACCCGGAAAATGATCTTGAAGCACTTATCAAAGCAATCACCAACAAGAGAGATTTTGGTGATCTGGTGTTGCTGGCCGATGACAGTGATATCAGGGATATGAAGTTACTGAAACGGATTAAGAAACCAGTCCACATTATCCTATGCGGAACCAAAAAAGGGATTAACCAACAATACCTCCAACTTGCCTATTATACTAAAGGAAGCATTCATACAGCGCATAATGATGTGAATATGAAAACCCTTAAAGAAGGCCAAATGATTGAACTGGATAACGATGTATTCGAGTTCAGGGGTGGCGAATTTATCTGGATTGAAGCCAAAGAATCAGAGTAAACCCTATGGCCTTGGTGCCTGCGTAAAATCAGAGAGCGTTTTAAATATACGCCCAAAATTATATTGCTGGATGTATACCACGTCTTTCTCTTCATTGATAAAAGCAAAGTATTTCTCGGTATCGTTGGGCAATAATTTCCCGTCTGCACCATACAATATTTTAGTGTGATCACCCACTTCTTTATAATGAACCTGCAATTTGGTAACTGTACCGTTTTTTTGGGTGAGGTTTACAATACAATAAGGAGTTGATTTACGGATCGAATCGGCTTTTGCTTGAGCCATGTTTTCATCGTACCCTTCAAAATACAAATTGGTAAAACCGGCAAGGTAATACTTGGCAAAGTTTACATCGTTTATTGCAATCTCTTTTCCTGCCGATGTTAACACGATTGATTGATTATTGTTCAACTCGAATGATTGAGAAGGTTGTTGCGGGTAAGAAACGTTCACAGATGCAATATTTTCAAATGGCACATCAAATACTTTTTTGCCTTTCCATTTAATAGCATAAGGATAAAACCTAGGGGTAAGGTATCCGACAAATCCCTGTATTTGCATCACAAATGGCGCATCGGCACCTTCTATCATCATAAAGGTTCCTGCCTGATCGGGAGTTCCGGGACCAACATAAATTGTTTTACTCAATTTATTGTTCATATAAAACTCAGCCTTCACTCCTTCTGTGGCCAGGGTTCCGATTACGGTATTAAAAGCTGATTCGGGAACAGGATTGCGCACCACCACATCGTGCATTGTTGCCAGCAATAAATTCACTTTGATCATATCGGCCTCAAACTGGTTGTTCACCATCCACACGCCCTTTTCGTTTTTGGCAACCGTAACACTGTGTCCACGCTTATCTGCCAAAAAGAACTTTGTTATGGAAGCTGTATCTTCAATGGCAAATTCTTTTAAATTAGAATTTAAGGTACTCCAGGGCTTGCGGGCAATCAGCACATAAGCAACCAGTGCTCCAACAACGATAATTAATAATAAGATGAGATTCTTTTTCATGCTGATGTTAAATTATAATGCATACCTGCGTTTGCGAATCCAGGCGTTCAAAAATCCAAAGAGTAAAATTAAACCAATGGGAAGAGCCATATTCACTACCTGCCACATCACCCTTTCCTTTTTCATTTTAGCTTTGTTCAATAACCTAATGGCTATTTCTTTTCCCCTCACTTCAATCAATCCACTGTCATCACACAAATAATCCATGCAATTTAACACAAAACGTTTGTTGCCAAATTGCTGGTTTGTATAGCGGTTATACCCCAACGGAAAAATTTCACCTGTCGATTTTTTACGTTGATTACGGATAACATCACCATCGGAAACAATAATCATTTTATTGTGCTCAATAACATTCTTGTAAGGCAACTCATCACTTCCGGATGCGCCCAAGCGGTATTGAAAAACCGACTTAAACTCGCCTTCCATCAATATGGCAAGTGGGGCACCTCCTTTGGTAAACATTGCCGGATCCGGATTTATCCTGGCCATATTCAAATCAACCCTCACCGGTGCAGGCACTGTTCTCGAATACTGAGAAGAGCGTAACAAAACGGTTTTACGGATTTTTTTACTGAAGGTGGTATCAATACTGTTTGCAAACTGAAACCAAACAGGTTCCATGTTTTTAACGATTGGGTTGTTATCCATTGACGTTGCTACAGGGTAAAACAACCATGGCAATAGTTTTTGCTGGGGTGTTCCGTTTTTAAGCTGACTCAAAATAGGTATTGCTTCACATTGCACATCCTGAACCAAATTGGCATTTACACGGATTCCATAACGAAACAACATATCATCCAAATTGATATCATAACTTCCGGTCATAAAAAACGGTTCGTTGTTCAAACTATCCATATCTGCAATTTGCGTTTCCACAAACCACAACAATTTGCCACCATTCATTACATACTGATCAAGTTTAAACTTATCAAATTCGGAAAAGGGTAATGTTGGTTTGGCAATAATAATCCCCGCATATTCATTTAATGCCTGTGGCGGAACGTCAGGCAATGAGATTCGTTTAACTTCATAATACTGCTCCAGTTCCGATTGAATATCGGCAACATCCCATCTTTGCAATTCGCCATGACCCTCCAAAAAAGCTATTTTTTTACCCGTTTTCTCTGTTGCTTTTCGCAAAACATTTGCAATTTCATACTCGAGCAATTCAATTGAGCTATTGATAACATCTTCGGGATTGGCTCCAAATTGTCCTTTTAAAAAGTTACTGGTGTACTCTTTCCCTTTGTAATAAAAGATGGCTCCCGGAACAATTATTTTTTGAGCCATTTCATCATCCTTTTTTATTTGCACACTAGTAGGTTGCAATCCTTTTGCTGAAAGTTCCTCCACAATATCGTTGGTTCGTTTACCGTCAATATCTTTAAACGGGTCAATAAATTCATATTGCAAATTGCCGTTTGAGTATACCCTGAACTCATCCAGCATTTCTTTGGTAGACTGGCTCAGGCGTTTAAACCCCGAAGGAAATTCACCTTCCAGATACACTTTCACAAACAGTACTTCATCCACTTTAGCTGCCAGGTTTTTACTGGATTCGGCAAGCGAATAGCGTTTTTCTTTTGTTAAGTCGAAACGGAAAAAATATCCTTTAAAAATAAGGTTGAGCAATACCAGTAAGGTAATGACCAAACCCAGTTCCAATAATGATTGTCTCTTTAAATTATTCTTTTTCATACAACTGCTTACCACTTACGGGCATTAAATACCGTTTTGGTTCCCCAAATAAATGCGGTGATAAAACTTAAAAAATACAACAAATCCCTGGAGTCAATTACACCCCTACTGATGGAAATATAATGTGCGTTAATGCCCAATGAAGCCACTACACTATCATAAACGCCCAATAAATTAAAGTTGGCCAGCAAATCAAACACACTGTAAAAACAATAGCACAAAAACATGGAAACGATAAAAGAAACAATTTGATTATCGGTAATGGCCGAAGCAAAAATGCCAACCGAAACAAAACACGAAGCCAATAAAAACAGTCCCACATAAGAACCCCAAGTGGCACCCATATCAATATTTCCTTTGGGCGCACCCAATTGGTAAATGGTATAAACGTATAATAATGTTGGCAATATTGAGAACAATACAAGCAATACTCCTGCAAAATATTTACCCATAATAATTTGCATATCACTCAATGGCTTAGTGGTTAATACCTCAATGGTTCCGCTTTTTTTCTCTTCGCTAAAAAACCGCATGGTAATAGCCGATATTAAAAAAATAAATACAAATGGTGCCATGTTAAACAGGGTATCGAGATTGGCGTACCCCATATCAAATACATTGTAATCAGGCAATACCCACATGTATAAGCCTATGGCAATCAAAAAAACAATCATCACCACGTAGGCTATCAGCGAGCTCAAAAAGCTGCGAATTTCTTTTTTAAGTATTGAGAACATCTTAGCGTGTTAATTTTTGAAATACATTTTCCAAACTATCTTCTTCCAAATTCATGGATAATAAACCCCAGCCGTGTTCGGCAGCAAGCATTGATATCTGTTCACGGATATCGGTATTACTTTTTATAAAATAACGTTTCCCTTTCTGTTTCACATCCACAACACCGGCAATACTGCGCAGCAAGCCTTCTTTAATTTCCGTTTTAAACTCTACCGTAATACTCACTTCACCCATCAACTTTTGCTGCAAATTCTCAATTTTGTCATTGGCAACAATCTTTCCCTTATTGATAATCACCACGCGGTTGCACATGGCTTCTACTTCCTGCATAATATGGGTAGAGAGCAAAACTGTTTTGTCTTTTCCTATTTCCTTAATCAGGTCGCGCATTTCGCCAACCTGGTTCGGATCCAAACCTGATGTGGGTTCATCTAATATTAAAACCTGGGGATTGTGTAACATGGCCTGAGCAAGTCCTACACGCTGTTTGTAACCTTTACTGAGCTGGCCTATTTTTTTCCTGCGCTCAATAGTTAACCCAACGCGTTCAATCATTTCTTCCACGCGGGTATTGGCTAATTTACCCAGCCCCTGCACTTCGGCCGAAAACAACAAATATTCCTTTACATACATATCTGTGTATAAAGGATTCAACTCGGGTAAATATCCGATTTTTCTCCTCACCTCAATGGGATGCTCAAATACATCAAAACCACATACGCTGGCTTTACCTGA
>CALRRW020000102.1:0-5762 GCA_943370695.1 Comamonas sp. lk
CCATATTCGGTTGCAACCCAATGCACATGTCCGCGTGTGGTTACCACACCTGCTCCTGTATTCAACAAAGGTACAATGCGCGAAACACCTTTTGCAGTCATGGATGGCAATGCGATAATCGGCTTCCCTCCTTCTGAAAGTGCCGCCCCGCGAATAAAATCCATTTGTCCGCCAATACCCGAGTATTGATAGGTTCCGATAGAATCCGAACAAACTTGTCCCGTTATATCAATTTCGATGGCACTGTTTATAGCCGTTACTTTTTTATTCAAACTAATCACCCTCGGATCATTTACATATCCGATTTCAAGTGATTTCACATATGGATGGTCATCTACAAAATCATATAATTTTTTGGTGCCCAATAAAAAACTTGTCACACAATATCCGTTCACCACTTTTTTCCTGGAATTATCCATCACACCATTTTCAATCAGCGGAATCACCCCATCCGAAAACATTTCGGTATGCAGGCCAAGGTGTTTGCAATGGGTGAGGTTTTTCAACACCTGATCGGGAATAACCCCAATGCCAAGTTGCAGGGTTGCGCCATCCTCCACCAATGAAGCCACATTTTTACCAATTTGTTCGCTTACCGGATCGGCACCATTTTCATAACTTATCTCAGGCAAAGCATCATCCACTTCCACTGCAAAATCAATACAGCTAAACGGAATAAAAGCATCGCCATGCACACGGGGCATATTCGGATTTACTTGTGCAATAATGACCCGGGCATGTTGCACTGCCGCTTTTGCAATATCAACAGATGTGCCCAGTGAGCAATAACCATGCTTATCGGGAGGCGACACATGAATGATGGCAACATCAATGGGAAATGATTTACTGGAAAGCAAAGCCGGAATTTCACTCAGAAACATGGGTATATAATCGCCCGAATCAGAATTAACAGCAGCCCTTACTGCATCTGATACAAATAATGAATTGATGTAAAAATGTCCTTTGATTTCCCGTGGATCAATTGTTAATCCCTGCAGCGTAATGCTCACCAGTTCAACATTTGTTAACTCGGCTTTTCGTTTTAATAATTCCTGAATAAGCCTCACCGGGGTTGACGCACTGCCGTGTAAAAAAACCCTGAAACCTGAATGAATGTGTTTAACAGCCTCTGCTGCTGATAAGACTCGCGTTTGCTTGTTGTGGTACATAGAAAAGGGCATGCTTAAATGCCTGATCAAATGTAGCTACTTCCACAAATCAATATGGACTTTAAATAAATGATTTAGATAAGGAAAACCTGCGTGCAAATGCACGCATTACTTATGTGTTTTTGCCACACACAAAGCGGCTACATAACCCATTGGAAGGTAAGCTCCCACTAAGTCCAGCATATTAAACCACATGGGTGCAGGGAGCATCATCACATTTGCAATTCCACCCACAAGGAAAAACACCGATATAACCATTGCAAAAATCATCTTACGATTAGCAGCAATCAGTGCAGCCAAAAATGCCCCCACAAATGTTCCCAGTGCATGGGCCAAAAAAGGAAATACAAAATGTTTGGGCTCAAACAAATGCATAGATGCTTTGAGTCCTTCAACCGTAGTAAGATCAGCACCTTCGGGTGGTGGAATAATGGAACCGCTCACCATAATCAAACTCATGTTCACCACACTGCCCACAACCAACCCAACAATGACTGCGAGAATATTTCTAATAATTGGATTCATACTCCGGTGTATTAAAGATTTAAACTGATTATCGTATGCAATTATCCTAAACTTTTAATCTCACTCACCAGTTGTGTTAATGCTTTTTTGGCATCACCAAACAACATGCTGGTTTTAGGTTTAAAGAAGAGTTCGTTTTCGATACCTGCATAACCTGCTTTCATGGAGCGTTTGTTAACAATCACATTGGTTGCGTTTTCCACTTCCAGAATCGGCATTCCGTATATAGGTGAATTGGGATCTGTTTTGGCTGCCGGGTTAACCACATCATTGGCACCCACCACCAGCACCACATCCGTTGTATTAAACTCCGGATTAATTTCTTCCATTTCCACCAGCTTATCATAGCTCACATTACTTTCGGCCAGCAATACATTCATATGACCGGGCATACGTCCGGCAACGGGGTGAATCGCATATTTCACTTCCACGCCTTCTTTTTCCAGTAATTCTTCCAACTCGTGAACCACGTGTTGTGCTTGTGCCACGGCTAAACCGTAACCCGGAACAATCACTACTTTTTTAGCATACTTCATTAAAATAGCAGCATCACTGGCTGTGATTTCTTTGGTTGAACCTTCGAATGATGATGACGTAGCTGCATCACCTTTGGCACCACCAAAGTTTCCGATTAATACATTTAACAATGAACGGTTCATTGCTTTGCACATTACAATGGTTAAAAGTGTTCCGGCACTTCCCACCAAAATACCACCCACAAGCATTACTTTATTATCGTATAAAAACCCTCCGCAAGCCGCAGCTACACCGGTGAATGAATTGAGCAACGAAATCACAACCGGCATATCGGCACCACCAATAGGCAATACAAATAACACTCCATATACCAACGACAAAACCAATACCGCATAAAACATATTAGCATCTAAGTTTACAACAGCAAGTACCGATAATACCACAATCACCAGCATCAATCCAACATTGATAACCTGTTGCGCACCAAACGACTTGTCTTTTACCTTACCACTCAATTTCCCCCAGGCAATCATACTTCCTGCAAACGAAACCGACCCGATAACCATACCAATAATAATGGTGATAAACTCTCCTTTCGGAATTTGCGACAATGACGATTCGGACAAATGTTGAAACTCAATAACCGAAATAAGCATGGCACAAGCGCCACCCATTCCGTTGAACAAACTCACCATTTCAGGCATGGCAGTCATTTGCACGCGCTTGGCAGCAATCCAGCCTACAATGGTTCCAAACAGCAATCCACCAAAAATGAGCGGAAGGTTTTTTAAATGATTTCCCTCAGCATCGGTGTATAAAAAGATGGTACCAAAAATGGCAATCCCCATTCCAAATGCGGCAATCAAATTTCCCTTGCGCGCACTGGCCGGATTACCGAGCATTTTTAAACCCAGGATAAAGGTAACGGATGCGATGAGGTAAATGATTTCTAATATATTTTTTGTCATAAATTCGAATATTAAAATTCGAAATTCGAAAAATGTGAAATCAAATTCGAATGCTAAAATTCGGAATTTGATTTCTACAGATGTAGAATTTCTATTTTGTTTGTTTTAGTTTTTGAAGTATGGACCCAAAAATCAACATTAACTCATGGGCCTCGGTAATTAAATTGTTTCTTTCTGTTTCTAATTCTTGTTTAGGCTCCGTATCTATAAGTCGGAGCCAGAGTTTACTCTCTTTCGATTCCTTTCTGCAAATTCTAAGTTTCATCAACTTATCCTTATCTCCTAAACTATCGTTTGCTTCAATATAGTTAGCCGCAACCGAACCTGAAGACCTTACAACTTGCTTTCCATCCTCAATGTTTCCAATAGTCCGGGGAAGATTCTTGACAAAAACCCTCACCTCTTTGGCAAATTGATAAGAACGCCCTTCTAAATCATATGTTTTTTGAGTAGCCATAACATTGATCCTTTAGTTTCAATTATTCCTTTCGAATTTCGAATTTTAATATTCGAATTTCTTCTTATGATTTTTTCTTCTTAAACATTTCCAGCATTCTATCTGTAACCACAAATCCACCCACTACATTGAGTGTTCCGAGTACCACAGCAAAAAAGCCCAGGGTTAAAGAGGCGATATGGTCTGCCTGTCCCATAACAATGATGGAACCAATAATCACTACTCCGTGAATAGCATTGGCACCGCTCATTAAGGGTGTATGCAATACAGAAGGCACATGCCCGATTAATTCAATACCCACAAAAATCATCAGGATTAAGAGGTAAAACATTTCTTTGTTATCAGAAATAAACGCTAATATATTTTCCATAATTTAAGCTGTTGCTGTTTGTAAACTTGGATGAACTGTTTTTTGTTGATGGGTAATTAAAGTGCCTCTTGTAATTTCTTCTTCCAGTTCCCATTTCATCCCATCCTTGGTTGAAAGGTGTGTGAGGAAATTATAAATATTCTTGGCATACAACTCACTTGCATTTTGTGCAAGTGTACTTGGCAAATTGCTCTGACCGATAATGGTCACGCCATTTTTCACCACTGTTTTATCCAGTTCGCTCATGGCACAATTTCCACCTTGCTCTACTGCCATATCTACAATCACACTTCCCAACTTCATTAGTCCTACCTGTTCTTCGGTAATTAATACGGGGGCTTTTTTACCCGCAACCAATGCGGTGGTAATCACCAAATCGGCTTGCGCCAGGCTTTTATTTACGGCCTCTTTTTGTTTGGCCAAATATTCTGCAGAAACTTCCTTGGCATATCCACCTTCAACTTTCACTCCTTCTCCTTTTACTTCAATAAATTTTCCACCCAAGGATTCTACCTGTTCTTTTGTTTCCGGTCGCACATCGGTCACTTCTACAATGGCACCCAATCGTTTGGCTGTGGCCACGGCCTGCAAACCGGCAACACCTGCGCCAAAAATTAAAATGCGCGAGGGTGTAATGGTTCCTGCTGCGGTCATCATCAATGGGAAAATTTTGCCCATTGCATCTGCACCCATGATGACTGCTTTGTATCCTGCCAAATTATTTTGTGAGCTCAGGGCATCCATACTTTGTGCACGCGAAATACGGGGCATGGCATCCATGCTGAACGCGCTGATGCCTTGATTGGATAAATCGTTTACCAGTTCGGCATTAAAAGCATGATACATATAAGAAATCAAAACAGTACCTGATTTCATTTGTGCAATTTCATCCTTCTGAGGAGCATTCACCTGGATAACAACATCCGATTGTTGCAGCACTGACGATTTATCGTTTACAATCGTGCAGCCCGCCTGTGTATAAGCATCGTCTGAAAAATTTGAAGCATAACCTGCGTTTGTTTCAACAAGGCATGTATAACCCTGTTTGATAAATTGAACCGCAACGGCCGGAGTTAACGCAACACGTTTTTCTCCTGTTTTGGTTTCTTTTACAACCCCTATTTTCATTGTAAAATCTGTTAATTGTGTATCGTGAACTAAAAACATTTGTACCACATTTCCAAAACAATTCGGTTTTAGGTTTTTAGTTTGTTGTTTGACATTTATCCAACAATAGTTTAATTCGCATTTAATATTTGCATTCCTTCATCGCCAATATATTCGCACCCTTATTCTTAAAAAACGTGCTCAAAATTGCTTACCACCCGATGTACCCGCATCCGTTGCCGGAGGTTCACCGCTTTCCGATGCTTAAATATGAACTTATTCCGAAACAATTACTGCATGAAGGCATCATTGAGGACTACAATTTATTTGAACCCGGTCGTGCAAGCGAAAAAGATATTTTGTTCACCCACAATGCCGATTACTGGAACCGGCTGAATTTACTTGAATTATCCAAGTCGGAAATGCGTAAAGTAGGGTTTCCGCTTTCGCGCACATTGGTGGAACGTGAACTGCGTATTGTTCAGGGAACCATTGATTGCGCATTATATGCAAAACAATATGGAGTAGCCATGAATATAGCCGGTGGAACACACCATGCTTTTTCAAACAGGGGCGAAGGATTTTGTTTGCTCAACGATTTTGCCATTGCAGCAAATTATTTACTGGAAAAAAACATCGCATCCAGAATTCTCATTATTGATTTGGATGTGCACCAGGGAAATGGAACA
>CALRRW020000103.1:0-5715 GCA_943370695.1 Comamonas sp. lk
GTACACCGACCCTAAATTATCCGATCCATTTGATGAAAACGGAAACTTAACCCTGATTCCGATTACTACAACAGGTGTTGCTGAGGTAAACAACCTGTTTCAGGTATCATTGTTTCCAAACCCTGCAACAACCAATTTAAGAATTAACCTGAGTAATGAGGGTAATTATGAGGTACGTGTTTTTGATTTGAAAGGGGCACAACAACTGCAATTGGGAATGACAGATAAAACAGCCATTCTGAATATAGAAACCTTACCGGCAGGAAGCTACATGGTGCAGATACGTGAAATTCATTCGCAACAATTGATTACCCGTAAATTTATAAAGCAATAATGCCTAAGACTCCGGTTGCGCAGAAAGCGTAACTGGAGTCTTACTTTATATTACATTGCCTTGCGTTGCAACCAGCGCATTAAAAACTTATCGTATACTTCGTAATAAGGCTTATCAACTCCTGCATTATAATAAATCATTTCTTTAGCAAGCAGTGCGTCCATTCCCCTTGTTACCATTGATGAAGTTCCCAGTTTGTACTTTTCAATCACCTTTTTTGCGTGTGGGTTGTACAGCCTTTCTTCCCGGGCAATGGCTTGCAGTAGTTTCCACTGGGCATCTGTCAGCAAATTTTTGTATTGATAATACACACTTTCGTTTTGCTCAAAAATTTCGAGAATAGATTTTTGCACCGTTTCCAATTCAATCTTTTTAAGCGGCAACGCAAATAAATAGTTACATAGATACTGTGTATAAAACGTATGCTGCTTGGTCCAATCAAGTACAAATGCAACAGCCTCCTCTGTAATTTTCCGCTTGTGCTTTTCGAATTGACTTACGATAAATTTTTCATACAGCTTATAATCGATAAAGTCCAGGTGCATATGGGTGCAGCTCGCAAAAAAAGGGCGCTTGGCATTGTTAAAAATTTCGTGCATCATTTTTTGATTGCTTCCGCAAAAAATGAACTGAGTATTTTTAAGTTGCTGTATATGCGAACGAAGCACCGCTTCCGTGTTTTGTTCAGGATACGTTAATATTTGTTGGAACTCATCAATGGCAAACACCACTTTGATGCCCTGTTTATCTAAAAAAGAGAATAGTTGTTCAATGGTTTTTTCATACAACTTAGGACTACCCAGCTCAAACGACAATTCAGGACTGCCCGAAAGCGCATCGAAACTAATAAGAGGACGCAATAACCGTATAGCTTCCATGATCTTTTTGCCAATCCCTTTTTGCTCAGGAAAGCGGTTATAAATAGCAGTGGCCAGCTCATTGGTAAACTGTTGCAGATTTGTTGTTCCCAAAATGTCAACATAAATACAAGCCACTTTGCTGCTTCGCGAATAGCTGTTAAACAGATGGTAAATAAGACCTGTTTTCCCTAGTCTGCGGATAGCAAAAAGGGTGGTGTGTTTATTATTGGAGAGGTTACTTTTTAGCTGAGCCGTTTCACGGGTCCTGTCGCAGAAGTACTCGGCACTTAAATACCCCGATACCAAAAAAGGGTTAAACTTCTTTTCCATAACACAATAATACTACTTTTATATAAATCACACAAAATGTATCACACAAAATGTGTCACACAAAATGTGAGATTATGAAATGGAAATAACTTACTCCTGTTATACTCCCTGCATTTCCAACACCGTTTCCAGGTAGTGTTTTTCGATTCCGAAAAAGGCCTTGGTCTCATCAATTTTGGCCAGCAAGGCTTGCTTTTGGGTTTCCGTTTTGGGTTTCTTCTCTCCCACAATCATTATATTTTTGGGAGTATGCACATCCGATACAAACTGAAACACTTTGGTTGAATAACCTTGGTATTCCATAATAAGTGAACGCAACCCATCGGTTACCATCTCGGCCTGGCGCTCCATAAAAATTCCGTGTTTGGTCAAAAAATCGAGCTCATTGTGTTTTTTATGTTTCTCAATTTCCCTTCTAATTTGTTTGTGGCAACAAGGAGCCACCACAATTAAATCAGCCCCGGCAGTAATTCCTTTTTGAATGGCATCGTCTGTTGCCGTATCACAGGCATGAAGCGCAATAAGCACATTGGTACCTGCAGCATCATAATCATTAATGGTTCCCTGCACAAACTGCAGCCCTGGAAAACCGGACTGTTGAGCAATTTTAGCACACAGCTCTACCAAATCTTTCCGATACTCCACACCGGTTACAACTGTTTGTTTGTTTAATTCGCTGGTAATATAATCGTACAATGCAAATGTTAAATACCCCTTACCGGCACCCATATCAGCAATATTCAGCACAGGATAATGCGGTAAGTTTTTAAGAAGCGGGCTCAGCAATTCAATATAATGGTTAATCTGCTTGTATTTATCCTGGGCGTTTTTATGCACCTGTCCCTTGTCGTCTGTAATATTGAGCTGGTGCAAATACCCTTTGCCTGCGGTGGAAATCAACCTGTTTTTTACCGTATTGTGTTCCAGTGATGGCAGGGTGGTTTGGGTTGGTTTGAGTTTGCGCAAAGTTGTTTTATCACCGGACAAAAACTCCAGCACCGCATCTTGTTGCGTGGTTAATAAATTGGAAACACAAAATTGGGCCACACCCAGTAAGCCGGCAATTTCCTTAAGCGCTTCGGTTGTATCGTAATTCTTAACAATATCTTTGGTTTGATACCGGTAGGTGAAACTTAGTTTCTCTTCGTTTTTTATGGTGATTCTTTTTACATAACAATTTTTCAATCCCTCCGTTAGCCCTTTGTAATTGGACAGGGAGAGTTTTACGAAAGTGTTTTCGTTCAACGCGTTTTGTATCAAATCAATATATTGCGCCTGGTGCTGCATGAGTTGGTTGGTTGGATTGGTTGAGTGAAAAAAATGAATTAACCTTTGGGATAACTTAATTACTTAACCAACCCAAGAAACTTATTTTCGTCAAAATCAAATGCAAATCAACACTCTTTTTAATAAAATGCCGCAAAACTACCGGTACATAGTTTTCATTTCCCATATTTGAAAGTGCAAACAGAACCTGAGATGACACATTCGCCATTCACGATACTACCGCATAAGCAACAGCAAACAACTGCATGGACAGGTGGTACCACCACGCAATTGTATATTTTTCCGCAGGAGTCAACATATGCCCAACGTAATTTTTTGTTTCGGATAAGCACTGCAACAGTGGAAACTGCACACTCAGTATTTACCGAATTGCATGGCTTTCATCGCATACTCATGGTGCTGAACGGAAACCTCACCATAACCCATCCTAATCGTTATACCAAAGAGCTGCGTCCGTTGGAAACCGATACTTTTGAAGGTGACTGGCAAACAACATCTGTAGGTAAAGTAACCGATTTTAACCTGATGATGGCAAAAGGTGTAAGCGGAAAGATGCGCGCAACAACAATGTTATCGGGTACATCGATTGCTTTTCAAACAGAAAACATCCTAACCGGATTGTATTTAGCAAAAGGAAAGGCAACCCTGAACCGGGAATATGAAATACATGCTCACGATTTTATCCTCATTCAGGATATCACCACAATTGACCTCGCGGCACATGAATATTGCGAGTGGATTGTCACAGAAATAACAACGCTGCCTTAAACAATACGTTCGTTAATGGCTTTGGCAACAGCCTCTGTCATGGACGCCACATGAAGTTTGCTGTAAATGTTTTTGATATGGGTACGTACCGTTTCAAAACTGATATTGCATTCCGAAGCCACCATTTTATAACTCAAACCCTTGGTTAAATACTTCAGAATTTCTTTCTCCCGAACCGTTAGCTCATAATCACTTGGAACAGCCGCATTGGATAATTGCTGAAACTTTTGAACAATCCGCCTGGCCACTCCTGGCGACATAGGCGCTCCTCCCAACTGAACCGCTTCTATGGATTGAATCAATGTTTCCGGGTCTGTGTTTTTGAGCAAATACCCATTTGCACCCGAGCATATTGCATCAAACACATGGTCATCGTCATCAAACACTGTAAACATTAAAATAGGGATGGTCAGTCGTTCGCTTCTGATTTTTTTAACCGCATCAATTCCATTTTGCGCGCCCATTTCAATATCCATGATAATCACATCGGGAGTACATTTGCCGATATTGGCAATAAGGTGCTGCGTATTGGGGAAGGCCCCCACCAGTTCAATATCGCTAATATCATCCAGCATTAACTTAAACGATTGTAAAATCGCTTTGCTGTCATCAAAAATACAAACACGTGTTTTCATCGGATAAATTTAGTATTCAAAACTAAGTTGATTTGAACTTGCATCCAATCACCCATTATGGGGATGGCTAAAATCCAGTTTGATTGCAGTGCCTTTGCCGTTACCTGTAATAATGGACAAAGAGGCACCGAGCTGATGCGCCCTTACTTTCATGTTCAGCAGTCCGTTTCCCTGCTGAGATTGTTCGGTATCAAACCCTTTACCATCATCTTTAATCATAATGTGTTTTTGTTCCACCAGCAGCTCTACATTTTTACACTGAGCGTATTTAGCAGCGTTGGTAATAGCTTCCTTGCATATTAAATACAAATGCTTGCGCTGTTCCATGTTTAAAGACGTGTTCAACTCTTCATCTTTATAATAAAAATAAAAAGAGATTCCGCTTTCGGCAAACAGCTTTACGGCATAATCCTCTATTCTGAAAAAAAGGGATTTAAGCTTATCATTATGGGGATTGATAAACCAAACGATATCATTCATATTGGCAATAGCTTCGCGCGCAGTAAACCCGGCCTGGGTAATTATTTGGTGGGCTTCAGCAGGTTTTTCCAGCTTCAATTTAGAGATGGCTGCTTGTGTAAAAAAAGAAATACTGGTAAGGGTTGCGCCAATATCATCATGCAAATCTCGCGCAATATGGTTGCGCATTTCATTGAGCTGAGCCATCCGTTTTGCCTTTCTGTAAGTAAGCGCAAACAATACAAGGGCGGTTGCAAACAAAACAATAGATATCATCAGCATCATGCTACAATAATATAAAAAATGTAATTACATTTGGGTATCACCCTATTTGGGGATAGTGATATCCCGGGTGTTTATTACTTTTGAATCAATGGAACCATTACTAGCGAAAGCTTATATCATGAGCCGATTAGAGAAGGAACTGCACAGCAACCTGTCTTATCATAGCTTACAGCATGTAGAAGACGTGGCGGAAGCTGCAACCCGGCTTGCAGATAGCGAAGGCATATCGGACTATGAACGAGACCTGCTGCTCACAGCAGTGGCTTTTCACGATTCGGGATTTATGTATCAAACCAAAAACCACGAAGAACGCGGCTGTGAAATTGCCAGGGAAGTGCTTCCCGAATTTAAATACACCCCTGAAGAAATAGAACGTATTTGCGGAATGATTATGGCCACCAAAATCCCGCAACAACCCCATGATATCCTTGAAGAAATTATTTGCGATGCCGATTTGGATTATCTGGGACGTGATGATTTTTGGGAAATAGGCAACTATTTGTACCGCGAACTTTCGGTATATGGAATCCTGAGCAATGAACAGGAATGGAACATGTTGCAGTTAAAATTTCTCAACGCACATCATTATTTTACAAAATCCGCTATAAAACTTAGAGAAAAAACTAAATTAGCGCACCTTGAAAAGATAACTACAATCGTTCAATCATACTAAAACCCAAATTATGGAAAACAATAATGTTGTGCTCGTACCTACAGACTTTACCAATGTTGCAGAATGTGCCATCAACCACGCGTG
>CALRRW020000104.1:0-5704 GCA_943370695.1 Comamonas sp. lk
GATGGTTAAACCTCTTTTTGTGAAAGAAATTCAAAAAACAGGTCGCACCATTCGTTCATTCAAAACTGAAGTGATGATTGAACAGGTGTGTAAACCATCAACACTTAAAAATTTGCGCACCATGATGGAAGGTGTGGTGCAACATGGAACTGGCTCAACACTTCGCAATCCAAACTATACCGTTGCCGGAAAAACGGGAACGGCCCTTGTAGCCGACGGAAGAATGGGTTACAAAAACAAAATTTACCGCTCTTCTTTTTGCGGATATTTTCCTGCATCGAATCCGCAATACACGTGCATGGTGATGGTTAACGGACCATCAAAAGGAATTTACTATGGAGCTGCAGTTGCAGGACCGGTATTCAAAGAAATTGCTGATAAAGTGTATTCAAACAGTACACACCTGCACTCAGAGTTGCGCTTCGCTTTTAATAGTGATAGTGCACTTGCAATCCCCAAAGCACAAATAGGTTTTAAGGATGAAATCAAAATGGTGTATAACCAACTGGGAATATCATCACACGATAACAATGCCGATGGAGAAGAAGACGGAAGCGAATGGGTAACCCCATTGGTGTACAAAAAAGACGTTCGCTTTGAAGCAAAAAAAATGGATGTGCAATTCATGCCCAATGTAACCGGCATGAGTGTAAAAGATGCTCTTTATCTGCTTGAAAATATTGGGCTCAGCGTAAAAGTTGAAGGCTACGGCAAGGTGAAAAACCAAAGCATTTTGCCCAATAATAAAATCGTTAAAGGAAGTACCGTTTATTTAAAATTAGGATAGTGAAAACAGTAGCCACTCTTATACAAAATACCAAGGTAAAACAGGTAATCGGAAATAACCAATTAACTGTTTCCAAGCTTACCTATGATTCGCGCGAGGCGAACGATGGCTGTATGTTTTTTGCTATTAAAGGAACGCAGGTTGACGGACATTCATTTATTGCACAGGTAATCGAAAAGGGTGCAAAGATTATTGTATGTGAAGTATTGCCTGCACAGTTAACAGAGACTGTAACCTATGTTCAGGTTGAAAATACACACAAAGCGATGGCATATATCGCTGCCGAATTTTACGACCATCCTTCCGAAAAGCTAAAACTCACGGCTATAACAGGAACCAACGGCAAAACCACAGTTGCCACTTTGTTATTTAAGCTGTTTCGTTCGTTTGGTCATCATGTAGGATTGTTATCTACAGTGCAAAATCAAATTAACGAGGAGATTATTCCTTCAACACATACCACTCCTGATAGCATAAAAATTAACGAGTTGCTGCAAACCATGTTGGATAAGGGTTGTGAGTATTGCTTTATGGAAGCCAGTTCGCATGCAATTGATCAGGAAAGAATTGCGGGATTGCATTTTGCGGGTGTGGTGTTTAACAATATTACCCACGACCATTTAGATTACCACCATACGTTTGACAATTACATCAAAGCAAAAAAGAAACTATTTGATGAAGTAAACGAAGATGCCTTTGCCTTAACCAACAAAGACGATAAAAACGGAATGGTGATGTTGCAAAATACCAAAGCAACCCGCTACACTTATAGCTTAAACAGCATGGCGGATTTTAAAGCCAAAATCATCGAAAGTGATTTCAACGGAATGCTGCTAAACCTGGATGGCGAAGAAGCTTGGTTCAGATTGGTTGGAAACTTTAACGCTTACAATTTAGCCGCTGTTTACGGAACCGCTTTTCTACTGGGCAAACCAAAGCTCGAAATTATCACCAAACTAAGCAGCATTGATTCGGTAAAAGGAAGATTTGAATATGTGCGCTCCACCAACGGAATCATTGCAGTAATTGATTACGCGCACACTCCCGATGCATTGCAAAATGTTTTAACAACCATCAATCAGTTACGCACTTTAAATGAGCAGTTAATAACAGTGGTGGGTTGTGGAGGAAACAGGGATGCCGCCAAACGTCCTGTGATGGCTGATGTTGCCAGCGAATTAAGCAGCAAGGTGATTCTCACTTCTGATAACCCTCGCAATGAGGACCCTGAGGAAATTTTAAATGAAATGCAAAAAGGCGTGAAGCCGTTGCATTACAAAAAAATGCTTCGCATTACAGATCGAAAAGAAGCTATAAAAACAGCAATCAGCATGGCACATAAAAATGACATCATTCTGATTGCAGGAAAAGGACATGAAAACTACCAGGAAATAAAAGGTGTTAAACACCATTTTGATGATAAGGAAACGGTAATGGAACTATTTGCAATGTTTAGTGCTTAGCAAGAATTATAAAAGGATAAAAACGAAAGAATATGTTATACTACTTATTTGAATATTTAGACAAAACGTTAGATATACCGGGTGCGGGAGCATTTCAGTATATATCTACTCGGGCTGCGCTTGCCATTATTTTGTCCCTAACAATTTCCTTAGTTTTTGGTAAAACCCTCATTAACTGGTTGCGCAATTTACAGGTTGCCGAAACGGTTCGCAACCTTGGTTTAGAAGGTGAAAAACAAAAACAGGGAACACCAACAATGGGTGGTCTTATCATATTAGGAGCCATCTTAATTCCTACGCTATTATTCGCCCGCATTACCAACGTGTACATTTTGTTAATGGTACTATCTACGGTTTGGTTAGGTGTAGTTGGATTTATTGATGATTACATCAAAGTATTTAAAAAGAATAAAGAAGGTTTATCAGGTCGATTTAAAATTGTGGGTCAGGTAGGTTTAGGAGTGATTGTGGCCACCATTCTTTTTTACAATGAGAATGTAAAAACCCGCGAATTTTTTAAACCGGAAGAAGTTACCACCGAGTATATCCAACAAAACAACTTACAACCCCAGGTTATCGATGGACAAATTTATATGGTGCGTGAATCGCATTCAACATCAACCACCATTCCCTTTTTTAAAACGAGTGAATTTGATTATGCCAATGTAATGAAGTTTATGGGTGATAATTATAAGGACTATAACTACTGGATTTACTTGCTGGTAGTCATCTTTATCATTACAGCCGTTTCAAATGGCGCAAATATTACGGATGGGATTGACGGGCTTGCTGCCGGTACCTCAGCCATCATAATGGTAACATTGGGTTTGCTGGCATACGTTTCAGGTAACGTCATTTTTTCACAGTACCTGGATATTATGTACATACCGCATCTCGGTGAGCTGGTAATTTTTGCCGGTGCATTTTTGGGAGCATGCGTTGGTTTCCTCTGGTACAACTCATACCCGGCACAAGTATTTATGGGCGATACGGGAAGTTTGGCGTTGGGCGGAATTATTGCAACGTTCTCGCTCATGGTGCGCAAAGAACTATTAATTCCAATTCTATGCGGCATCTTCTTAATCGAAAACATGTCGGTGATTCTGCAGGTATATTATTTTAAATACCAAAAACGCAAACACGGAATTGAGTATGCGCGCGAGCACCGTTTGTTTAAAATGTCACCCCTTCACCATCATTACCAAAAAAGCGGATACCACGAATCAAAAATTGTGACACGCTTTTGGATTATCGGAATCATGCTAGCCATTGTTACAATACTGACACTTAAAGTAAGATAAGATTACACAGATTAAAAATATCATTAACCAATAAACAGAATCAACAGTTAACAAGTAATGAGTAAACGAATTGTCATCTTAGGTAGTGGAGAAAGCGGCACTGGAGCAGCCATCTTAGCCAAGCAAAAAGGCTTTGATGTGTTTGTGAGTGATGCCGGAACCATTCCCGCAGCTTATGCAAGTGAGCTGGATGCAATTGGTGTGTCTTATGAACAAGGTGCGCATACCGAAGCCTTGATTTTAAATGCCTACGAAATTATTAAAAGTCCGGGCATTGCGGATTCTACTCCTCTTATTCAAAAACTCATTTCGCAAAAAACACCCATTATTTCCGAGATAGAATTTGCCTCGCGTTATACCAAAGCAAAAATAATTGCCATTACGGGCACAAACGGAAAAACAACAACCACTTCACTGGTTTATCATTTGCTGAAAAAAGCCGACTTAAATGTGGCCATGGGGGGGAATATTGGTGTAAGCTTTGCCCGTTTAGTTGCCTCAGCAGCATACGATTATTTTGTGCTGGAATTAAGCAGCTTTCAGCTCGACAATATGTACACCTTCAGGGCCGATGTAGCCGTTCTCTGCAATATCACCCCCGATCATTTAGACCGATACGATTACGACCTTCAAAAATACATTAACTCAAAATTCCGCATTACGCAAAATCAAACACCCAATGATGTTTTCATTTATTGTGCCGATGATGCGTTAACGATAAATAATCTATCAAAATTTCCGATTGCAGCGAAACGACTACCGTTTGCTTTTGGCCATGAATTAGCGGTTGGTGCATATGTAAAAGATGGCCAGCTCTACTCCACAACTACAACAGAAAAAACAAATCTCTTCACCATGTATACAAATGATCTAAGTTTAAAAGGGCGTCATAACGCCTACAACTCTATGGCTGCCGGAATAATCGGCCAAGTGTTTAACATTCGCAAGGAAACCATTCGCGAGAGTTTAATGGATTTCCAGAATGTGGAACACAGACTTGAAAAAGTTGGCACCATCGGAGGAGTTGAGTTTATTAACGACTCGAAAGCCACTAACGTTAACTCAACATGGTATGCGTTGGAAAGTATGGAAAAAGAAACCATATGGATTGCGGGGGGTGTTGATAAAGGAAACGACTATGCCCTGTTAAAAGAAATGGTGAAAGAGAAAGTCCGAATCATTGTGTGCATGGGCTTAGACAACCGTAAAATACATGAAGCATTTGCTGCAGATGTAGATATGATTGTAAACACCAGCTCGGCAAAAGAGGCGGTGCATGTAGCGCATAAACTTGCCAAACCGGGCGAGGCTGTTTTGCTCTCTCCTGCTTGTGCATCGTTTGATTTATTTAAAAACTACGAAGACAGAGGCCGACAATTTAAAAATGCAGTAAGAGAATTATAATTAAAAGAGTCGATAGTTCTTTAATGGCTATGGACTATCGACTTCCCAACCATGAGTAACAATACAGAAATACAGGCAGCGCAAACTTTGTGGAACAGAATCAAACCACGGGGTGACCAATTTATGTGGGGAATAATTTTTATTCTTTCCATATGGGGATTGCTTGCTATATACAGTTCGACAGGTGCACTGGCTTACAAAAAAAATGGTGGTGCAGTTGAAGTGTATTTATTGCAGCAGGCAGTATTGCTCTGTGCCGGATTTTTTGTGATGTTTTTTGTGCATTCCATACATTACAAATATTTTGTAGGCTTGTCAAAGTTGTTATTATGGATAACCTATCCTTTGCTTGTATACACATTGATATTTGGTTTAGAGATTAATGGAGCAAGGCGTTGGGTAAACTTTTTTGGACTAACCTTTCAGGCATCGGATGTAGCAAAGCTAGCACTGATTATGTTTGTAACACGAGAATTGGCGAGAAAACAAGAAGAGATAAAAGATTTGAAAAAATCGTTCTTGCCCATTCTGATACACGTTACCCTCATTTGTGTGCTCATTGCTCCCGAAAATTTATCGACTGCTTTGGTGTTGTTTTCAACGTGTATGCTCATCATGTTTATTGGCAGGGTTAGTTTAAAACATTTGTTTGGTGTGGCAGGAATTGGTGCACTCTTTGGGTTGCTGCTGTTCGGAATTTTATTTGCCGTTCCCGAAAGTGCATTAAAGGGAACAGGCCGTTTACTTAC
>CALRRW020000105.1:0-5678 GCA_943370695.1 Comamonas sp. lk
AGGCCATGTCATCTTTTGATACCAAGGGTTACAGCGCCATTCTGTCGGTAAGTCCATATTACAATAAGCCCAATCAGGAAGGAATTTATTTGCACTATATGGCATTGGAAAAAGCATCACCTTTGCCAATCATTATATACAATGTTCCCGGCCGCACGGGTATGGGTATTTCGGCTGCTACAACATTGCGCCTAGCAAATGCTTCGCAAAAATTTATTGCCGTTAAAGAAGCTTCGGGTAATGCCGAAATCTTTATGGATATTTTAAAAGATGCTCCTCCACATTTCTCGGTTATCTCGGGCGATGATAATCTTACCCTTCCGTTTTTAGCCATGGGAATGACCGGTGTTATTTCGGTTATTGCACAAGCTTACCCGCGCCCCTTTAGTGATATGGTGCGTTTGGGATTAGCGGGTAAATTTGAAGAAGCACGTGCTATTCATTTTAAATTGTACGATATCATGAAAATGATTTTTGCTGATGGAAGCCCCGGAGGAGTGAAGGTTTTGCTCAACCAACAAGGTTTGTGTCAAAATATAGTGCGGTTACCGTTGGCTCCAGTAAATAAAGATGTGGAAGCTAAGCTAAGAGCATTTGCCTTAGCGTAACAAGGCAACACTTCCTTCAAATACTTTCGATTTATGGGTTGAGGGTTCTGTTACTTTAATGATGTAACGGTAGTTCCCTTGCGGGCTATAATCGTTGCCATTATTGCGTAATGTTCCATTCCATCCTTCGGAAGGATTAGAACTTATATATAGATTTTTCCCTTTTGAATCAAATATTTCCATAAGAACTGTATAACCAATATTGTTGGGGTCAGAAATGATAACAGTAAATCTTCTGTTGCAATTTGGTTCGCCATTAATACAACTTGCGCAACCGTTAGTTGTACCATCCGGATTATTCGGAATGAAGGCATTGGGAATAGTCACCTTCACAGATAAATCATCCTGTTCCTCCTTTTTGCATGCTATTGCTAAACTGAGCAATGATATAATGATGAATAGTTTTTTCATTGTTTTGTAATTCCTAAAGCGATACCGGTTGAAAATATTCCGTAGTTAATATATGATGTAAACTCATTTGGGGTATTTTGGTATTGAACATACAAACGCAAACGAGGATGGACATAACTTACCTGCAAGGATTGAGCGTCATAACTGATGGTTTTGTAGGTAACAATAATATGTTTGTAAGCAGCACTTAGCCCGATTTTAGCATACCAGTCAGTTGTTTCGGAAAAGAGTTCCTCGAAGGTAAGCCAGCTTGAAAATCCTTTGTATTCAAAAAGCTTTGCGCCAGTTTGAATATGAATGTTAACGCCTTCAAAAGACCCGGTTGATTGGTAAAATCCGGTAGTTGAACCGGCAATATTATAGAAACCGGAAGTCAAATAAAATTTTCGGCTTCGGATGGACAAACCCGCATCAATGGTTGGCATCAAAATGCTTGTATTAACATGTGCTTCACTAGTTGGCCTTACAACGCCCTGGTTATCGTCCATTTGGTCATTAAAAGTATACGCATCAAAATTACTTTTGTATCTAGTTACATTTAAACCAACGCCCATATTCAGTTTTGTGTTTTTCCAGAACGTGTTTTTTCCCAATCCAAAACCATACGCATATTGCAACCCAATGGTATTGGAATAGATTAATTGAGAAGAAGGAATGTTTTGGCTTTTGATTCCAAATCCGTGTCTGCGCCATTGGGTGCTGTATGATGTTTGCCAATAAAACAAAGGATGCTCGTTGTTGTCAAAAGTACTTCGCCTCCATTGAACATCTCCGCGGACAATATGTTTTCCCATATCGGAAACCAAAGCCGGGTTTAAAGTTTGTTGTACTTCGTTTTTGTACACATCAAAATAACCCAATGAGTCATTTTGCGCAGCAAGGTGGGCAGAAAAAAATAAAAAAAGCATTACAAGGGGGATGAATCGCATGATTTAAAAATACACCTATTTTTTAAATATCCAATAGGGTATGGCTTTGGCGCTCTTTAAGGGAATGTTTTTTGTTTTGATAATCAATCAAACACATAAATTTTAAATAAAGGGTAATGTTATAATATAATTAACGTTGTATTTTACATTCGTAAATTAAAATTATCAAGCCGTTGGAATTCTCTGGAACCATTAAATCTAAACTGCCTAAAACCGGAACCACTATTTTTAGTGTGATGACTGCTCTGGCAACCGAACATAGAGCAATCAATCTTGCACAAGGGTTTCCTGATTTTGCCTGTTCGGATAAATTAATTGATTTGGTTAACTCGTATATGAAAAAGGGGTTGAACCAGTATGCCCCAATGCCCGGTGTAATGGCATTGCGCGAACGAATTGCCGAAAAAACAGAGGCCTTGTATTCGGCCGTATACAATCCTGAAACCGAAATAACGATTACGCCCGGTGGTACGCATGCATTGTATGCTGCGATTACAGCCGTTGTGCGCGAAGGCGATGAAGTAATTGTACTGGAACCTTGTTATGATTCATACGTGCCCGCTATTGAACTGAATGGCGGACGTCCCATTTTTTTCGAGCTTAAATTTCCTGATTACAAAGTTGACTGGAATGAGCTGAAACGATTGGTGAACTATAAAACCAAAATGATCATCATCAACACGCCACACAATCCAAGCGGCACTATTTTATCAGCTCAGGATATGCTGAAGCTGCAAAAAATAGTGGATAAAACAGAGATTGTGATTTTGAGTGATGAAGTATACGAGCACATTATTTTTGATGAAATAGAACATCAGAGTGTGGCCCGTTATCCAAAATTGGCCGAGCGCAGCATCATTGTTTCTTCATTTGGTAAAACCTACCATACCACAGGGTGGAAAATGGGATATGTATTGGCTCCGGCTAATTTAATGGTGGAGTTTCGAAAGGTGCACCAGTTTATGGCGTTTAGCACCAACACACCTATTCAGTATGCTTTGGCCGATTTTTTAATGGACAAAGACGCCTATTTGCAACTCAGTTCCTTTTACCAGGAAAAACGTGATTATTTCCAGAAGCTCGTAAAAGGCTCGAAGTTTAAAGTATTGCCTTGTTTAGGTTCCTATTTTCAATTGCTGGGTTTCCAAAAAATAACACAGGAAAAAGATTTGGACCTGGCCAAACGGCTAACCAAAGAATACAAGATTGCCAGTATTCCGGTTTCGTCTTTTTACCACAAACAAATGGACAATCATGTATTGCGTTTTTGTTTTGCCAAAAGCAATGAAACGCTGGAGCAGGCAGCCGAAAAGTTATTGCAGATATGAACACATTAGCGGCAACAATGATTCAAACGCCTCTGTATTGGGAGGACAAAGCAAAAAATATTGCCCTATTCGATTCTTTGCTGGCAACCATACAGTCTCCCGGTGATTTTATTGTTTTGCCCGAAATGTTTACAACCGCTTTTAGCATGAACCGTTCATTGGCAGAACCCATGGAAGGTGAAACGGTTACCTGGATGAAACGTCAAGCTGCGACACTTCAAACCCCTATTTGCGGAAGTTTGATGATTGTGGATGAAAGCAATTACTACAACAGATTTGTATGGGTGAATCCGGATGGCACCTTGCAGTTTTACAACAAACGCCATTTGTTCCGAATGGCAAAAGAACACGATCATTTTACGGCCGGAAATAACCGCATTTTAGTTGAACTGAATGGTTGGAAATTATTCCCTGTTGTATGTTATGATTTGAGGTTTCCTGTGTGGTTGCGCAGAACTGCCCAATTTGACTATGATGCAATGATTGTGGTGGCCAATTGGCCCGAGCGCAGGGAACAACACTGGCGCATTTTGTTGCAAGCCCGTGCCATTGAGAACCAAAGTTATGTGGTAGCGGTAAATAGGGTAGGTGAAGATGGCAACGGATTAAACTATTCGGGGTATAGTGGTATCTTATCACCCAAAGGTGAATGGATAATAGCATTGCCAAATGATGCAAGTGTTACCAGGGTAGAAATGAGCCGGGAGGAGCTAATAGATTGGCGCACAAACTTCCCTGCTGCCAATGATGCTGACACTTTTACTTTGGCATAATTTTTAATAAAACTTTTTGCAACGTATCGGTGTAAATTTGCATCAGTTGTTTAAACGTAAAAACAATTCAAAATTTATGAGACTAATATTAGCAGTATGTGTGTTGTTGTTTGTAAATTCAGTATTTGCAGGCAATGGTGGCAGTTTGAAATTTGATAAAGTGATTCATGATTTTGGTATCATTGAAGAGAATAACGGTCCGGTGACCCATGTGTTTCGCTTTGTAAACAACGGTAGGAGTCCTGTTCGCATCACCAATATTTTAACAAGCTGCGGTTGCACTACTTCTGATTATACAAGAACGGCCATCAATATAGGAGACTCAGGTTTTGTAAAAGCCATTTTTGATCCTAAAAACAGACCCGGTCCGTTTTCGCGCTCGCTTACTGTAATCACCAACGGTACTCCCGATAGTTATGTGTTGAACGTTGAAGGTTCAGTTGGGTCAATGGATAAAGAACTGCTCGCTATTTTCCCTCAACCGATTGGTAATTTACGTGTAACAAGTAATGAGATTAAGCTTACGGTTAAAGAAGATAAAATTGACAGCTTTTATCTAGGCGTGTATAACCCGAATACAAGCAGTGTTAACATTCGCAATGTAGTTACACCCTATCCGATGCGCACCCTCGCAAAAAACATGATGATTACACCCAAGGACGGAGAAAATATTCTGATAACCTATAACGGAGCTTTGGCGGGTAAACTGGGACTTCGCACGGATACTTTTTACCTGGTGACCGATGACGATACCTTAAAAAATAAATCAATTATTGTTAAGGCAAATATTGTTCAGAACTTTGATAAACTTACACCTGAACAACTTGCGGCCGCACCCGTATTCGGAGTTACCCAACAAGAAGGAACTGTTCCCGAATTGTACCTGGGCGAAAAAGGTTCTTACACATTTGACGTTGAAAACACAGGGAAATCCGATTTGATTATTAAAGGGTTTCACAGCAAATGCAATTGCATGACCGCATCGTTTGAAAAGGGAAGCGTCAAAAAAGGGAGCAAGGGCAAATTGGTGGTGAGCTTTGATTCTTCCAAAATGCATGGTATTGTTATCGAAACCATCACCGTTATAACCAATGCACCCAAACACACCGAAAAAACATTTACACTCAAATCAAAGGTGGTGGTGCCCGGAAAAGAACCCTTCAGCAATTAACATGATTTCTGATTGTTTTAAATTTTAATAGATTTTATTCCAATGAAAAAACCAGTTCTATTTGTAGTATTGGCATTTGCCAGTGGTATTTTAGGTGCTTTCACGTTTCACCTGTTGTTGCCCAAATATGTAGTTTTTGAGCAGCAACTTTCCAAAACAAACACAGAGAATTTAGTAGCAAGCAATGTGGGTTACAGGCAAGCACTTTCTGCTTCCGATGATTTTGTGAATGCGTCTCAGGTTGCAACTCCGTGCGTTGTATTTATTAAAACGGTGAGCCAACAGCAGCAATACACCGATCCGTTTTTCGACTTTTGGTCGAACATGGATTTTTTCGGACAACGGGGCCCGGTTACCAGCTCAGGGTCGGGTGTTATTATTAGCAAGGATGGTTACATTGTTACCAATTTACACGTGGTAAAAGATGCCAATCAAATTGAAGTCATCACCAATAACAA
>CALRRW020000106.1:0-5620 GCA_943370695.1 Comamonas sp. lk
CATTTGGTGTTTATAGTTGAAAAAGAAATTAGTTAGGCATTACCACCTGATCAATCACGTGGATTACGCCATTTGATTGATACACATCGTAGATGCTGATGTTTGCCATTCCACCTTTTTCATCTTTAAGCATAATGTTTTTGTCGCCATTCATCATCGCCCAAAGTTTACCACCGCTTACTGTTTTTAATTCTGCTTTTCCACCACCTGCTTTAATCAGTTTCATCAAGGCAGCTGCATCCAGTTTTCCTGCTACAACATGGTACGTTAAAATTTTGGTAAGTGTTGCTTTGTTTTCAGGTTTAACCAATGTTTCAACGGTTCCTGCCGGAAGTTTGGCAAAGGCTTCATTTGTGGGTGCAAATACCGTGAACGGGCCTGCTGTTTTTAAAGTTTCAACCAATCCTGCAGCTTTTACTGCAGCAACCAATGTGGTGTGGTCCTTTGAGTTTACGGCATTGTCAACAATATCTTTTTTAGGATACATTGCCTCGCCACCTACCATTACTGTTTGTGCATTTGCTGTGCTAGCCATTACAAAAATCCCTAATGCAATTGCTAAGTGTTTAATTGTGTTTTTCATATTTTGTTGGTATTTGAAGGAGATACGCAGCAAAACATATAACGGATTTTTAAAACAACAATTTTTTTGCTAATGAATTGAAAAGCAGGTTTTAATTATGACAGATGAAGCGATTCAAATTCCTCTTTCAGCAAACCAAAAGCCAGCGAGTTTGTGTTTTCGCCTTGATAATGGTAATGTTTTCGGAAAAGACCCTCGGGAGCAAAGCCAAATTTTTTGAGCAAAGCCTGCGAGGCTGTATTTGTTTCGCCTACAAAAGCTTCCACCCTTACCAGGTTCATGGTGCTAAAGGCATACTTTAACACAGGCAATAATGCTTCCGTCATCAACCCCTGCTGACGGTCTTGTTCGTTGTTGAGCATGTAAAATACTTCTGCCCTAAAGTGGGTATAATACCAGGTATGAAAACCACACCAGCCCAAAAAAGCATCTGTGTTTTTGTCGCGCAGCTGAAAAAACAAAAACGATTTATTGAAGGTGGTCATACCTTTATCAAATCGGTCTTTCTCTACCAGATAAGCTTCATGGTCGGCATGGCCAAAGAGTGCTTTGATTTCGTTTTCGGGTAAAGTTGTAAATGCATAATGGTATACTTCGGGTGTAAACGCAATTAGTTTGAGCCGCTGTGTGGTGAGTGTTTCAAATTCCATTTGTTAATTATTTGCGAGTATCAAAATATCTTTTACTTCAATGTGTTTTTTGGGGTAGCCCTTTTGCGTAACATGAATCATAGCCTGTCCCACTTCGGCAAGGGTAGTAACGAAGTTTGGAAATAAACTGCGCAATAAAGGGTACATCCAGCCAATATATTGATAATATTTCTGCGTGTTGTTTAACCCCGGTGTTGCCCGCATAAAGCCCGGGCGAAAAGCATATACTTCCTTAAAAGGCAGTTTCATTAAATCACTTTCTGTTTTACCTTTTACCCTGGCCCACATTTGTTTGCCCTGCTCGTTGGTGGCGCTACCCGAAACATAACAGAATACCATATCAGGATTTTGTTTGCTCACCATTTCGGCAAAATGCATGGTGAGGGTATAGGTGTATTTGGTGTATTCCGTTTCATCTTTACCAATGGAGGTAACCCCCAAACAAAAATAACAGGCATTGTATCCGGCCAGTTGGTTGCTGATAGCCGACACATCAAAAAAATCGGAATGAATAATTTCTTTGAGTTTGGGATGTGTTGTGCCGCATGGCTTCCTGCCCACTACCAATACCTGCTCCACATCGGGACTTTGCAAACATTCGTGTAGTACACCTTCACCAACCATTCCACTGGCACCTGTTATAATTGCTCTTATTTTCATGAAACCGAAGTTATGCTTTTTTGTGGAAAATGGTTTGATGGCTTTGCGGTTTTATGTATCAACATAAAGAAGTTCATTCAGAATGGTATAAGTTTGTGAGCCTGATTTTTTGGTTACTAACACAGAGCCATATCCCGAACCTTTTGGGCCATAAAACTAAAACAACGTGATTAAAATATACCACAACAATACCTGCAGCAAGAGTCTTTGTGCGCTCACCATTTTAGAAGAGAGCAAACGTCTGTTTGAAATCATCAATTATTTGGAAACGCCCCCATCTGCTGAGGAACTCACAACGCTTGTTGCACAACTAGGAATAACACCTTACGAACTCATTCGCAAAGGAGAGCCGGTATACAAAGAAAAATATGAAGGTAAAAACCTCAGCAATGAACAATGGATTATGGCCATGGTGGAACACCCGATTTTAATTGAACGTCCCATTCTTGTTTCCGATAAGGGAGCTGTGATTGCCAGGCCTGCGGAGAAAATATATGATGTGCTGTAAGCACCTACAGTGAGTCCTAACTTTACAGTGTTGAAATCAATACCGTATGGATTTCTTCCGTTCCATCCGTTTTCGGATAAGGAATATGAAACAACTGTCTTGTTTCAAAACCATTTTGTTTGAGTGCTGCCGTAAGTAGGTTAAGGCTGTGGTAATAAAAATAAATCCTGTCGCCACTGCTTCCTGTTTGATAACCCGATTGGTGGCTTTCACCTTCCACAAAACTTATATACAGCACACCACCAGGTGTGAGGAGTTGTTTACAGTCTTCCATAAATTTCACACAATCCGTTTCCGATAAATAGGGTAAACAAAAGCCACAGATAATCCCATTGAATTGTTTTTGCAGTTGGCTGATGTCTCGGGTATCCATTACCCTAAAGGTTGCTGCCGGCACATTTACTTTTGCCAGGGTTATCATATCCGGAGCAATATCAATAGCATCAATTATCAAATCCGGGCGTTTGGTGTGCACGTACTTTGTAATGTTTCCCGGCCCGCACGCAATTTCCAAAATACCTGCGCCTGCAGCAAGCTTGTTGCAAAAGGCATCATAGGTATCATCATACAGGTTCATGTCCATAAACTTGTCCTGGTACAGTTTGGCTACTTTATTCCAGGTGGTAAATGTTTCTGTGTATTTGTCCATTGTTTGTGAATACTCGCTTAAAAATTATTTTGTCTTAGCCGGTTTATATTCCAGGATTTCCCCAGGCTGACAATCCAATGCCTTGCATATACCTTCCAGCGTGGAAAAACGAATGGCTTTACTTTTACTTTGCTTCAGAATGGATAAATTGACTATCGAGATATCGAGTTTTTGCGATAATTCTGTTAGGCTCATTTTTCTGGTAGCAAGCATAATATCTAAGTTAACAATAATTGGCATGCTAAAATATATTAAATGATTAGCGACTTTTCAAATTCAGTAAACAGGTTTTTATAGTTACGCTCATTTTTACCCCAGGAGTATAGCTGGAAAAAAGTAGCAGAACAAAAATGCATAACCGTTAGGTCGTTTTGTGCTTGCATAGTGATGTAAATGTTTTCGCCCCATGACGAAAAACTAATTTGTGATACGGCAAATATTTCTCCTCTTTGTTTGTTGGTATGGATAACCTTGAACTTTGCAGATTCTAAAACTTCAACGAGTTTGTCAAACAATAAATCTTTCGGGAAATCAAACGTTTCTTCTTTTCTGAATTTGGACGTAAGTAAATTGTATTTGCTGGTGAAAAAGGCTTTAAAGGAATGTTGTTTTCTGACAATGATGCTGAATAAAAAAATGGCTGCAATGGTGGCGGCCCATATATTGATGAGGCTCTCTCCGGCATAACGTTGAATAAAAATAACAGCGGCAGCAATTGCCAGAATAATGAGCGCATTTTTTAAGAATGTAGTGTTCATGGTTTGTATAAATTTTGGTTAATTTTTATACAAATGTATGCTGAATTTATTGAAAAGCAACTAATATTTAATGTTTATCGATAATTATTAGTTGTTTGTCGTTGTGTTGTTCAAAAGACATGCTTGTTAATTTCGAATAAAAAATAGTGTCTTTATGGATGAAGCAAGGCGAAATTGGGTGTGCTCAGGTAAACCCAACCAAAGGGAGTGAAGCGGCTTTCGGCCTCGATTCAGTAAGTATTAACTTTTTAGTAAACAAAAAAACAGCTCACAAAAATGGTATTCGTGAGTTGTTTTCTTGTTTAACGATTTTGCTTATAAACTGATTCCACCAGCAACTTCAATACGTTGTCCGTTAATCCAGCGTGCTTCTTCGGTGCATAAAAACGCAACCACTCCGCCAATATCATCGGGTACACCCACACGACCCAAAGCCGTGATGCTGGATAAATGATCGCTGAGTTCTTTATTATCCCTTACACGGCCACCGCCAAAATCGGTTGCAATGGCACCTGGCGCAACAATATTGGCTGCAATACTGCGAGGCCCCAACTCCTTGGCCAAATAGCGTGTAAGCACTTCAACAGCGCCTTTCATCGAACCATAAGCCGATGAGCCCGGAAACGAAAAGCGTGCAAGTCCGGATGATATATTGATGATGCGCCCTCCGTCATTCATCAATGGCAATGCTTTTTGTGTTAAAAAGAAAACGCCTTTATAATGAATGTTTAAAGCGGTGTCAAATTGTTCTTCGGTGGTTTCGGTAAAAGCATTATACAGTGCAGTACCCGCATTGTTAATCAAAAAATCGAAAGTGCTTTGTCCCGTTACATCTTTTAGCTGAGCCGCCAATTGCGTGAAGAATCCATCAAATGATTTTACATTTCCCGTGTCCAGTTGAAGGGCCGTTGCTTTTTGTCCGAGCGCTGTTATTTCGGCCACAACCTTGTCGGCTTCTTCCTTGTTGCTGTTGTAGGTAAGTGCTACGTTAAAGCCTTTTTTGGCAAGGCTGATGGCCATGTTTTTTCCCAGTCCGCGGCTGCCGCCTGTTACCAGTGCAATTTTGTTTTGTGTGTTCATATCGGTAAAAATTTACCCCACAAAATTGATCCAATGGGCACAAATACACTTTGCAAGCATCAATCAATTGTTTGCAAAATTCAAATATGGCTTTCAGGAGCGGAACGATACAGGCGAAAGCCCTATTTGTTTTTTGAAGAAATTAGAAAAATGGGCAACCTCCTCAAACCCCAGTGTATATGCAATCTCCGAGATGTTCCAGTCTGTTTGTTTCAGCAGGATTTTGGCTTCCTGTGCAATGCGGCTGCTTATTACATCCGTTGTTGTTTTGCCCGTGTTTTCCTTTAACACTTTATTGAGGTGGTTAACATGAATGGCCAATCTTTCGGCATAATCCTTAGCCGTGCGCAGTTCCAGTTGCTGCCCCAGTGAGGTAATCGGAAACTGACGTTCGAGGAGTTCCACAAACAGTCCCGCCACACGTGCATTGGCACTGTGCGAAGAGTACATGTCAATATCGGGTTGCAGTTTTTGTCCATAATGAATCAGCTCCAAAACGTAATTGCGCAACAGGTCATATTTGTAAACATAATCCGATGCCAGTTCCACAAACATTTTTTTATAAATGGCCGAAATTTCTTTTACCTGTGTGGTGTTCAACTGAAAAACAGGATACCCACCGGGCTTAAATATGGGAAGCTCATCCAGCAATAAACCACTACGCGATGAGGTTAAAAATTCGTGTGTAAAAATGCAAAAGTATCCCGACTGCTTTTCATCCTGCGCGGTGTA
>CALRRW020000107.1:0-5612 GCA_943370695.1 Comamonas sp. lk
TTATATTGGATGAAGCTACTGTTTATAATGCTTTTCATCTATTTGGTTTTTTTAGTTTGTTTAATGGCGATGCCCTCAAAAGTGTAGAGTTGACAAAAGGTGGATTTCCTGCCAGGTATGGAGGTCGGCTTTCATCGGTAATCGATATGAGCATGAAGGAAGGTAACAAAACGAAATACAGCGGAGAAGCCGGTATAGGTCTTATTGCCTCACGTTTTATGCTGGAAGGGCCCATATTTAAGAATAAATCATCCTTTCTCATCTCGGCACGCAGAACCTATATTGATGCTATCACGATGCCTTTTATGCCTCCCGAAAATAAGGGCGGATACCATTTTTATGACCTTAATGCAAAAGCAAACTGGGAAATAAACAATACCAACAGGGTATATGTGAGTGGCTATTTTGGGAGAGATAAATTTAAGTTTATCAGTAAATATGGTAACGACAAAAATGAAGGTGGCATTAACTGGGGAAATGCAACAGGAACCATGCGCTGGAATCATCTGTTCAACAACAAAACATTCACCAACACATCTTTTATTTTTAGCGATTACAAGTTTAGTATTTACCAACGCTCCTCTTATGATGGCAGCAAATATGAACTTAATTACTCTTCCGGTATTCGTGACTATGCATTAAAACATGACATAGATTACAGGCCAAGTGCTAACCACAGCATCCGGTTGGGAGTTCATTTTATCCTTCATCAGTTCACGCCCTCAGCATATGTACTCAAAGATCAGTTCAGTGGTGAAGATACGAGCTATAAAACACGCACGAGGTCCTTTGAGAACGCTGCCTATGTTGAAGACGATATTAAGATTGGGACAAAATTCCGCATCAATCCGGGATTGCGTTTAAGCAATTTTATCGTGCAACAGCAAAATTATTTCAATTTAGAACCACGCATCAGCACTTCTTATAACCTTAAGTCCGATTTGGCTTTGAAGGCATCTTATGCCATCATGAATCAATACGTGCACCTTATTTCCAATACCGGCATTGGGTTGCCTACCGATTTGTGGGTGCCCAGCAGCAATAGAATAAAACCACAACGCAGTTGGCAAATTGCCGGAGGTGTGGCAAAAGATTTTTTAGAACAAAATTTCAGCATAACAGTGGAAGGGTACTACAAAGAGATGAGCAATATTATTGCTTATAAAGAAGGCGCTAGTTTTTTGGAAGTTGATGGAGGTGACGGCTCCCAAAATGACCCATATAGTTATGAAAAAAACATCACAAGTGGCAAAGGCTGGAGTTATGGTGGTGAGTTTATGTTGCAACGTAAGGTGGGTAAACTCACAGGCTGGGTTGGATACACTTTATCTTGGACCCAATGCCAATTTGATGAACTCAATTTTGGTCAAAAATTTTGGGCACGGTATGACAGACGACACGATATTTCGGTTGTAGCTATTTACAAGATAAAAGAACAGCAGGAGGACAAAGATGGAATCACCTTATCAGCAACCTGGATATACGGAACCGGAAATGCCATTACATTGCCTATTGCAAGTTATGATGCCCCAATACATTCCCCATCAGGCAACTCAAATTATTATAATGGAGGTTCGGTTTCTCAATACACTTCACGCAATTCATTTCGCATGGCCCCCTATCATCGCATGGATATTGGTTTACAGATTTCGAAAAAAATGAAATGGTGGGTTCGCACTTGGGAGTTTAGTGTATACAATGTATACAACAGGTTAAATCCATATTTTTACTATACAGCCAACACCCCGAGTGGAAACGTTGAACTCCGTCAGATTACTCTTTTCCCGCTTATTCCATCTGTTTCCTGGAACATAAAATTTTAGCCTTATGAAAAAACGAACCGCATCCTTATTCCTTTTTATATTGTCCATTATATCCTGTGATAGATTGGCCAAAAATGTTGAAGCGCCTAAAATTGAATCGCAGTTGGTGATGTTTTCCTTTTTATCACCCGAAGAAGATTTTGTGAAAATAGAAGTAGGTATGAGCAAACCTGTGTATGGTTCGCAGAAAGGAAACAATACTGCCATCAATAACGCAATCGTAACTATTATCAATGATGGAGGCTACTCTTTTGTTGTGCCTTTTGTTGATAGCCTGAATGCTTATTATATTCCAAGTTCAAGTTACCCAATTGAATCGGGGCGAACCTATACTGTAACTGTTTCGGCCAGGGGTAAATCGGTTTCGGCAAGTTGTGTGGTTCCGAGTGATATTGTTTCGTTTAAAGATATTACCTATCAAAAACTTTCCGCATCCACCAGTGGTATAGGATCCTCTCCTTATTACAGATATTCTTATAAATGGCTTGATAAGGAAGGGAGTAAAAACTACTATCGGGTATTTGTTGAAAGTCAATACAGTTATAAGGGTATTGATGATGATTCTGTAGCCAGCAATTATGAAGTATGTACAACTTTGTGGGACGATGAAAACAGGGATGGCAATACGTTAAATGGTATTTGTGAAGATTATAGTTTTTATGGTGAACCGTTAAACAATAAACCCATATCGTTTTATCTGCTGAATACAGATGTTCATTATTATGAATACCACAAACGCAGGCTTTATTATTACGGGGAGGATCCTTTTAGTGAGCCTGTTCAACAATATTCAAATGTAAAAAATGGATTAGGCGTGGTATGTGCTTATCGAAAAAGCAAATCGATACTCATAATGAACTAATCTAAAAGCAGCCATTCTGCCTGTAGTTTTGTTTTATCAATGGGTACAACCCCCACTTCTTCGCATACCAATCCACCTGCTAAATTTGCCAATGCAGCAACCTGTTGAATATCCATTTTTAACGCCAAACACAATGCTGCCACACTAATCACAGTATCGCCCGCACCACTAACATCTGCTATTTTGCGAATATGGGCAGGTATATAATGGAATGTTTTTCCATTGGTAATCATCACACCTTTTTCACTCATGGTAATCATGGCGTTTTTTAATTGCATATCCGCCATCATTTTGCCGATAGCAGTTTCGAACGCCATTTTATCATCCACATCAAAGTCCAGCTTTAAACCTTCTTTGAGTTCTTTTAAATTGGGCTTAAACAAATCGGCACCATTGTAATAAGCAAAATTTCTTTTCTTAGGGTCAACCACAACAGGGATGTTTTGTTGTTGGGCCGCCTGTATAATTTGTGCAATATTTTCTTTGGTTAGCACACCCTTGTCGTAATCTTCAAAAATAACAACATCAGCTTTGGGTAATAGCTGAGTTATTGAATCAACCAATGCTTTGCTTTCGGTTGCATTAATGGGTTGGGTAACCTCCATATCAATACGCAACATTTGGGTAGCTTGAGAAATTACCCTCACTTTTACCGTTGTAACCCTATCGGCTGATTTAATCATACCATCTGTTCCCACGCCATTTTGGTGAAACAATTCGATTAAATCATCACCGTCTTTATCGTTTCCAATCACACTGCATACAATAGGCTTGGCTCCCAGTGCCACCAAATTCATGGCAACATTTGCAGCACCACCTAATCGGTTCTCTTTTTTTTCAACGGCTACCACCGGCACCGGAGCTTCTGGCGAAATGCGTTCAACTTTTCCAAAGTAGTATGCATCAATCATCACATCACCCACTACGAGTGCCTTGAGTCCGCTAAATTGTTCTAATATGTTTTTCATTCGTTCAATTTTCTATTTTCTGTACCTTGTCTACCGTTTGTTGTTACCAAGTCTTCCGTCATTTTTAGCCCCTCCCGATAGCTATCGGGATGCGCAGATTACATTTATCATTTTTTACCTGCTACTTTAGTTTATCCAATGCAACTTTAATCCTGCGCATCGACTCCACAATTTTTTCATCGCTGGTGGCATAACTGATTCTTACGCATTGCGGAGCACCAAAAGCTTCTCCTGTTACCATGCTCACGTGTGCATTGTGCAACAAATACATGCATAAATCCGTAGCTGTTTCAATTCGTTTTCCGTCAACCGTTTTCCCAAAATAGTAACTCACATCCGGAAATAAATAAAACGCACCATCCGGGTTATTGCATATCCAGTTTGGAATGTTTTTTACTTCCGTCAGAATTAATTCACGTCTGCGTTTAAAGGCTTTAACCATTTCTTCACTTGGACGCATATCACCGTTTAGCGCAGCAATGGCGGCTTTTTGGGTAATGCTGCTGGTAGCGGAAGTAAACTGACTTTGTATTTTTTCGCAAGCTTTGGCTATATCTTTATGTGCCGCCATATAACCCAAGCGCCAACCCGTCATGGCGTATCCTTTTGATAAACCATTGATGGTAATCACCCTGTCTTTAATGGAGTTGAACTGGCCAATACTCTCATGTTTACCCACGAAGTTGATAAACTCGTATATTTCATCTGAAATGATATAAATATCAGGGTGTTTCTCAAATACCGAAACCAGTGCTGCCAGCTCAGATTTTGTGTAAACACTGCCAGTGGGGTTACATGGCGATGAAAACATAAACACTTTTGACTTTGGGGTGATGGCTGCTTCTAATTGAGCGGCAGATATTTTATATTGCTGTTCAATGGTAGCATCAATAAATACAGGAACACCTTCTACCAGCCTTACCATTTCTGAGTAACTCACCCAGTATGGAGTTGGAATAATCACTTCGTCTCCTTTGTTAACCAATGCCATAATGGTATTCATGATACATTGTTTGGCCCCGGTGGAAACGATAATTTGATCAGCAGTAAAGATTAGGTTATTATCACGTTTAAACTTAGCCACGATGGCTTCCCTTAATTCGGGAATACCTGCAACCGGAGTGTAATAGGTAAAATTATCATCGAGCGCTTTTTTGGTTGCCTCCTTAATATGATCCGGTGTTGCAAAATCCGGTTCTCCCAAACTCAAACTAATAATATCGTGACCCTGTGCTGTAAGCTCTCTTCCAAGCTTGGCCATGGCAATTGTTTGTGGTTCGTTTATGTAGTTTACTCTATCGGCTAGTTTCATGTTTAATGTTAATTGTGTTGACTATGTTAATTGTGTTAAAGATGCTAAATTTTTATATCCATTGAGCATAATTAACAGATTCCATAATTAACGCTTTACGTTATACTTTGTCTTAATTGATCAATCTTCTCTTTTAATCTTCTGAAAAAACGATTGCGTTGTTTTTCCGATACTCCACTTATGAGTATGGATTTGCGAATCAGGTTTTTAAGCCACAATTCATTTTCTTCAACAAAATCGGGAGTAGTGGTACTCATCATATTAAACGTATTGTTGCTTACATATGCAATCTTGTTGGTTCCGAAATTTACCAAAATGCTGTTGTTACCAATCATTACTTCACTGTGGTAGAGTTTGAAATTTTTTACAAGTCCATCTTCCTGTTTTGATTCGCGTTCGGCTCTGCGCTGCAGGAAATCAACTTCATCCTGGATTAAATCACAAATGGCAAGTGCATCCTTTTGATTAGCAAAAAAACCTGATTCCCAAAAATACTCAACCTGCTTTAAGGTGCTGTTTAATGTATCCTCGCTCCATATTTCAACAGAGTCTGTTTTGTTGTAGGATGTAAGCGTTTCTCTGGCAATGGCAATTAACTCCGGAGCAATGAGTGTGGGGTCGTATTTCTTATCGGTAAAAAACGGGTC
>CALRRW020000108.1:0-5606 GCA_943370695.1 Comamonas sp. lk
TCACTACTACTTCTTTCAGTGATTGTTGTTTCTCCTGTAATTGAACATCCAACGGGAGTTTAGTTTTGGGTGTGATGGAAATGGATTGTTCGGTATATCCCAAATAACTAAACGTGATTATACTGTTTGGCTGAATATCCAATGAATAAAATCCAAACATATTGCTAACGGTTCCTTTTGACGTTTCCTTGTTTGCTATACTTACACCAATGAGCGTTTCTCCTGTTCGGGCATCGGTAATGGTGCCGCTGATGGTGATGGTTTGGGCTCGTAAGAACGTTGCATAGCCGGTCAATATGCATATGGTTAAAAACTGTTTCATGCACTAAAGACAGGCAGCATACACCTGACCCCTATGTTTCGCAAAAAAAACAGACCGAAGTCTGTCTTTTTTTAGTGTTTGATGAATTTATAATTGACTTGCTGTCCGTTTTCATCCACGAGAGCAAGGAAATAAAGCCCATTGGTTAACTCGTTAATGGCTATCCCGTCAGTGTTTACCACACCTGACTGCACAAGTTTTCCGGATAGGTTCATAATCCGGTACTGAGAGGTGTATAAGGAAGTATGGCCAAGTATGGCAATATGATCGGTTGCAGGGTTTGGATACAACCTAATTGCGGCTGTTTTTGTTTGTTCAGTTATGCCGGTTGCTGATCCATACGTTATTGTTAAATCATCAATGTATAAAACGCTGCCTTCACTGCCATCAAAAATAGAGGGTTCAATGATGAACTTTGCACTGTCGGGTGGTGAGATTGTTGCCGGATAGTTAACCGACCAGCTAAATTTGGTATACGTGTCGGTTGCAGTTCCTTTTTCCATGTAGGATTGTCCGATGTATTGTCCATCCCTGTAGAGCGCCAGGAAAACGCGGAACGAATCCTCTTCTGATGGGAAATATTTATAATAACCTTCAAACCCATTGATGCGGCCATTGAGTGGAAATTTTCCTGTTTGCGGATCATCGGGTCCGTCTCCGATAGCTGCTCCCGAAGAAAGAAAGGTTGCCTGAAGTTGCTGATCATCCTGGGTAGAGGTGAGTTTTGCGGCATAATTTCCTGTATGTGCATCGGTTGTCATTTCAACTGTTTGCTTTTGGTTAAAAGCAAAAACATCGGTATTGGAACTGTTCCAATCCACGGGATTGTAAATACGTACGCCATCAATTAGCGTGAGGGAATCCCACTGTTCGAAACCGGGGTTTAACATTTGAGCAAATGCAACGGGAGCAAATGCTCCCAACATCATTGCGGTGGTAAAAATTGTTTTTTTCATGTGTCTTATAGCAATTAATATATGCATACAATATGCATACGCTTTGTAAGACAGGGAAGTGATTACGCACCCCTATTGAATATGAAAAAATTATTTACCCCAAAACAAAAAGGCGAGGCCATAAATTATTTGCTGCATATAAGGAGCAAGAGCATTGCGCATCAGCATGAGTGCTTTGCCCATTTGGTTTTCTACGGTTTTTACCGAAAGATCAAGTATGTCGGCAATTTCTTTATAGGTTTTCTCCTCAAAACGGCTCATCTTAAAGATTAAACCGCAACGCGGAGGTAATGCGTCAATGGCTGATTGAATGTTTTGCTCCAGTTGTTTTGCGTCAATCCTTGAAGGGCTTTCGTTGGTTGAAATACGAATATCGTTTTCCATCCCTTCATCCATCCAATATTTACGTTCGTTTAATTTGAGCTGGTTAAAGCAGTGGTTTTTTACAGCCACAAATAAGTATGATTTTACCTGGGAGGTAATGGTAATGGAAGCTCTTTTGTGCCAAATTTTCACAAAAACTTCCTGCACCATATCTTCTGCCTGGTCTTTGCTTTTTACAATTTCGTATGCAAACCGAACCAATTGAGGGTAATATTTCTTAAAGAGTAATTCAAGGGCAAGATTGTCATCATTGCTCATGCGAATCATCAGTTGTTCATCAGTATTCAGATCCTGAATCATAATGTGCAACCCTTTCCTGTTATGGTAACTGTTTTCCCTTTGCGCACATAATTCAACTGCAGTGCTTTGCTTATCATGTCGAGCACATTATCCAACCGGGGTTGGTTAAAAGAACCGGTAAAGTGGCATGTGAGAATGGCCGGATTTTCGACAATTATTTTTACTTTGAAATTTATCTGCAGGGTATTGAATACCTCTTTTAATTGCTCATCATTAAAAACAAGCTTATCTGTTTTCCATGCAAAATCATTTACGTCAGAAAATTCGCTTTTGGTAGCATCTCCGACCTCATCAATAATGGCTTTTTCGCCTGCGGTTACAATTACTTCACTTGTATTGTCGGTTGATGTAAAGCGGACTTTTCCGGTCACTACATTCAGCGTGGCAGTTCGTTGTCCTTTTCGCACATTGAGGTTAAAGGAAGTTCCGAGCACCTCTGTTATCGCCTGGTCGGCTGTAATCACAAAAGGCTGATTCGGATTTTTGACAACATCAAAAAAAGCTTCACCGGAAAGTACAATCTGCCGATCTTTTCCATTCATTTTTTTGTTGTATTCAATATGCGACAGCTCGTTTAACCAAACATGTGAACCATCGGGCAGGGTAATCTCCTTGCATTCGTTGGATGCCGTTTGAATGGAAATGATAGGATTGTAAACATGGATGTAACCATACCAACTTGCTACCGAAATAACAAGGATAGTTGCTGCAATTTTCACATACCACGCTACCTTGTTTTTACTGTTGTCTGTTACTGCAATGTTTTTACTGACTTTGAGCCAGGCTTTTTCCGTATCGATATCGATATTGTTTTGCCGGGCTTGCGTCCAGATGCGTTGTGATTGTCGGAATTGCTCTTCATGAGCAGGATGACTGTTTCGCCATGCCAGCAAAGCGGCAATCTCTGATTCTGTGGCTTCGTTGGCCAGAACCTTTGTGATTAAAATATCCTCTTCCTGTGTATTCATGTATCAAAGACAGACGGGGAAATTGATACCCCTATGTGCAATATAAAAATTATTGAAGATTTAAAGAATACCTTGTTTCGGGATTAAAGGAACCCATAACCCCAATACCGCCCGACATGTTGCTGTAAGTAATAGCAGGTTCGATAAATGGCGAAAAGTTTGTGTTCAGTAAATCAAATACACGATTACTGTTTTTGGCGAATGCTTTATCACATGTTGCAATAATTACTTCCATCCTTACGGGGGCAATTCCGGGTGCACTAAAGCTGGATACAACTGTTTTGGTAGCTGTTTCTCCTTGGGCAATTTCTATTATTCGGTCTATTCCTTCTGTGTACATCAAATACCTGGATGAATCGTCATAAACAAGTACGGGGTATACACCAATATAATGCTTGCCTGCATCAAGCATTGTACATGCTATGGTTGCACGGTACTGATAGGTTTGATCCGACTGAAGCGTACTGTCGAATTGTAATTTGAGGTTAACATTTACTGTTCCGGGAATTGTTGTTGTTCCTGTTACCACATTATTGCCTGAGGTAACGGTAAGTGCGTATTGTTCGTCTCCTTGAATTTCGTCCGGAATGTCCAGTCGGTATAAATTTTCGATGGTGTCGTATGTGAGGATGTAACGATTTAATCCTTGTTGAATGGTTACGGAAGCATCTTTTATAAATGCCGGGGTTGGCTCCAATCCGGGAGTTGGCTCCACATTAAATACGGGTTGGGATTGGGTAACGGCAACTAACAATACATTGGACTGGCCTTGCAGAAAACAGGAAACAACTACCTTGGGTTTATAAGGGGCGGCTACTTCAATCTCCTCAGACCTTTCGCAAGCACCGAAGAGCATAACCAACATTAAGAGTGTACTTATTTTATACATATTATATTTTAATACTCCAGCTAATAGATGGCATAATGGGAAATAAGCTTACTTGTTTCAACACACGTTTGCCATTTCCGTTCTGATTGTCTTGCTGCTCCAGTTGGTAAAAAAATGGATTGGCGCGGTTGTAAACATTGTAAACACTAAACTCAATAGTGCTTTTCACCTTTCGGGCAATAAGATGTGAATACTGAATGGAAACATCGAGGCGGTGATATGCTTTCATTCGGTAGTTGTTTTTCTTTTCGTAATCCAGTAAGGAGTATGAAGGGTAGGTATTGCCGGTAGCATCACTGCTGTAGGTGTAAAATTCGCCTACGGGTAATGAGATGGCGTTACCGGTACCATATACAAAATTTGCGGAAAATTGCCAGTGTTTTTGGGTTTTGTATGTTGCATATATTCCCAGGTCATGCGTTCTGTCGAAACTGGCAGGAAACGGATTGCCATTGTTTATTGCATCAAACTGCAACGTGGTTTTGGATAGCGTATAACTTATCCATCCTTCAAAATGTTTCCCCTCCTTGCGCAGCATCCATTCTATTCCATACGATTGGCCTTTTCCTTGTGTGGTTATTTCACTCCACTTGTTAACAGTGTTTCCAAAATAGGCATTAGGCAATACCTGAAAGAATGAGGCGTTTTCGCGCAAGCCCACTACATCATTTATTTTTTTTGCATAACCTTCGATGGAGCAGGAAATGCCTTTCCATATATCTTTTTTATTCACACCAATTGTTACCAGGTGGGATTGTTGCGGAACAAGATTTTCATCACTCGATACCCATAAATCATTTGGGAATCCGAATCCGCTGAATGCAGAAATGAGGTGCATGTATTGGTTCATAACAGAATATGTTGTACTGAGCAGCCAGTTTTTTGCAGGTTTGTATTGCAGGTTTAAGCGAGGTTCGGCCCGGAAATAAGCTTCGTTGTTTTCGTAATAGCTGAAGCGCAAGCCTGAGGTTAGCTGCCATTTTGAGGTCAATTTGTATTCCCATTCGGCATATGCAAAAGCTTCGTTGGCATCATAACTTTGGTCTTTTCGATAACTGCTGTCGGGTTGGTATATGCGAAGAGAGGTAACGGGTGTAAAAAAGTGTCTGGTAAATCCACCACCGAACCGAAAGCGGTGTTTACCACCGGGCAAAAAATCGATATCTGTTTTGATGCCGTAATCGTCAATAACGGATTCAATGGATGAAGAGTTAATCATTCGGGCTTGGCTATCCAGTTCGGCAAAAGCGGTTCTTGATTTATAATTGCTGTTGACCAGCGAAGTATTTGCAAAAAATTTTCCGGAAAACTGGTGGCTCCAACGCAGGGATATGGCCCTGTTTCCCCATATAATTCCATCATCCCGGGCGGATATGTTTTGTTCTTCGCTTGTTTGCATATTATCCTCCCCCACATAAGCACTGAGCATCAGCCTGTTTTTTGTACCAATATCGGTTGATAGTTTTGCGTGCACATCATAAAAGCCGTAGTTTAAAACCGTACTTTGGTCATGCGCTATCCACTCGCTCACTTTATCTATATATGATTTGCGGGCAGAGATTAAAAAGGAGGATTTATTTTTAACAATGGGACCTTCTATCATTAACCGGGAACTGATTCCTCCAAAAGTGGCATCAATGCCCATTTTTTCCCTGCTTCCATCTTTCATGCTCATATCAAGCACGGATGATAAGCGGCCTCCATAACGTGATGAAAATCCGCCTTTGATGAGTTCGGCATTTCGCAGTTCCTTTCCAGAAAACAAAGAGGCTAATCCAAGAAAATGA
>CALRRW020000109.1:0-5582 GCA_943370695.1 Comamonas sp. lk
CACACCATCGTATTTGGAACAGGAGAAAACATGGAAGAAAAATTTGAAAAGCTGCTGGTATTTTACAAAGAAGGCTTGAGCCGGGTGGGATGGGAAAAATACAGCACCATTAACTTGAAATATAAAGATCAAGTAGTTTGTACAAAAAATAAATAGTTGATATGAGTGATATCAAAAAAGTTATAGTTGGATTAGATATTGGAACCACAAAAGTATGTGCCATTGTGGGCGCCAAAAACGAACACGGTAAAGTAGAAATCCTGGGAATGGGCAAAGCCGATTCGTTGGGTGTAATACGTGGCGAAGTTCGCAATATTGATAAAACCGTGAAGTCTATCCGTGAGGCTGTGGAAAAGGCTAAGCAGAGTATGGCCAACGGTAAAATCAAAATCGAAATCAATTCGGTTCATGTGGGTATTGCCGGTCAGCATATCAAAAGTTTACAACACCGCAACTCTATCAGTCGTCCGCAAAATGATGATGAGATAACCAAACAGGATGTTGAACGGTTGATCTTAGATACCTACAATCTGGCATTGCCTCCGGGCGATAAAATTATTCATGTTATTCCGCAGGAATATTCAGTTGATGATTTTTCAGATGTTCAGGATCCGGTAGGAATTGCAGGTGTGCGCCTTTCCGGAAACTTCCACATCATCACCGGTCACGTAGATGCTATCAAAAATATTTACAAGAGTGTAAACAGAGCAGGGCTGGAAGTTGCGGATTTAATTCTTGAACCACTCTCTTCTTCGGATGCGGTATTGACGCATGAAGAAATGGAAGCGGGTGTGTGTTTGGTAGATATTGGTGGTGGAACAACAGATGTGGCTATTTTCAAAAATGGAATGATCCGTCATACTGCTGTGATTCCTTTTGGCGGAAATATTATTACAGATGATATCGTTGACGGATGCCAGGTATTGCGCAACCAGGCTGAACTGCTCAAACTAAAATTCGGTTCGGCACTGGCTGATGAAAACAAAGAAAATGAAATAGTTTGTATACCGGGATTTCATGGCCGCCCTCCAAAAGAGGTTTCCATCAAAAATTTAGCAATGGTTATACAGGCACGTGTTGAAGAAATTTTCGAATCTGTTTTGTACGAAATAAAAAGTTCAGGTTTGGAACGCAAATTGAATGCAGGTATTGTAATCACCGGTGGTGGTTCACAACTCAAGCACCTCGACAAACTCGTTGAATTTGTAACAGGAATCGATACACGTATTGGTTATCCGAATGAGCATATTTCAAAAACAATTGTGGAAGAAATAAAAAGCCCGATGTATGCAACAGGTGTAGGATTGGTGATTAAAGGACTCAACAGTGAAGAAGATGTTGTAGAAACAGCGCAAACACAAGAAGAGACAATTGTAAGTGATACCAAACAAAATGGCTTTCTTTCCAAATGGCTGGAAAAAGGAAAAGCGTGGTTGAACGATGACGATATGAAAGATTTTTAGAAGAAGCGAAAGCAAGTCCATCGTTAATAGACCATAACTTAAAGTTATTGTCGATATCATAACCATGGAGCATCGACTTTTCTCAAACGACTAAAAAATACAACTATGAACACACATTTAAAATTCGACCTGCCTAAAGATAAATCAAGCATTATTAAGGTGCTTGGTGTGGGCGGTGGTGGCGGAAATGCTGTAAATCACATGTATGCGCAAGGTATCAAAGGTGTAGACTTTGTGATATGCAATACCGATTTACAGGTTTTGGAAGCAAGTGCTATTCCCAATAAAATACAATTAGGTACAGGTTTAACGGCAGGTCTTGGAGCAGGATCAAACCCCGAAGTGGGTAAAAAAGCCGCCATGGAAGCCATTGAAGATGTAATTGAAGTATTGGGGGTAAACACCAAAATGATTTTTATTACAGCAGGTATGGGTGGCGGAACGGGAACCGGAGCGGCACCTATCATTGCCAAAACAGCACGCGAATTAGATATTTTAACGGTAGGAATCGTTACAACTCCATTTACGTTTGAAGGCAAAAAAAGAAAAAATCATGCAGATGAAGGTATTGAGCAACTCAAAAAAAGTGTTGACTGTTTACTCATTATCAGCAATGATAAAATAAAAGAGATGTACGGAAATCTTCCGTTGCGTCAGGCATTCAGCCATGCTAATGATATTTTAACAACAGCTGCAAAAGGCATTGCCGAGTTGATCACCGATACCGGATACATCAACGTGGATTTTGAAGATGTAAAAACAGTAATGAGCAACAGTGGTGTTGCATTGATGGGATCGGCAACAGCTGAAGGTGAAAACAGAGCTATTGACGCAGTGAAAGCGGCATTGGCATCACCATTGTTAAACGACAACCAGATTTTAGGTGCTAAAAATATCCTGTTAAATATTTCATCGGGTACGCAGGAAGTATTGATGGATGAAGTAGAACTTATTTCTTCTTATATTCAGGATGAAGCGGGCTTAACGGCTGATGTTATTTTTGGAACCTCGTTTGACGAAAACTTGGGCGATAAAATTGCCGTTACATTAATTGCAACCGGATTCGAAACGCGTGAGAATATTATCGTTCAAACGCATACCGAACCCCGAAACAAACACGTATTGTACGAGGCTCCAAAAAAACCAGAAATGGTTATCTCTCATTTATTAGATACCGTTATTATTGATTCTGTAGAAGCGGAAACCCCACCCCCTGCTGAACCAATCGTATCGAATACCGAAATACCATTTATACAGGAAGTAACCATAAGCGAACCTGAACCCAAAGAGGAGATTCGTTTTGAACTCAAAATTGAAGAAGAGGAAATTGCTCCGGCCGATACGCATATTGAATTTGAAAATATTGACGAGCAAATTAAAAACAGGGTACTGGATGTAATGGCTCAGGAAAGCATCAATGATGAACCGGAAGGCTCTATTTCAAATGATATTCATTTTGAACTAAACATGGAACTGGAAGACGAAACGCCAACCATGAATGCCGAAGAACAGGAATTGCGCATTGAGCAACATATTCAACGCATCAAAGAATTAAAAAACCTAAACGTTACCATCAACTCTCCAGGTGGCATTCGTGATTTGGAAAAAGAGCCTGCCTACAAACGCAGAAACAAAAAACTAAATGACGTTCCCCATTCATCGGAAAGCCAAGTATCACGTTTAACCTTGTTTGAAGATGCTGCCAACAAAACGGGCATCAGAACCAATAATTCGTTTCTGCACGATAATGTAGACTAAGAGATACTTATTTAATACTAAAAAGGGAGCTTTCGGCTCCCTTTTTTTATGCAACAATCTCAATCTCGTATTCATTTATAAACCCTCGAACAAGGATCACAAAAAAAAACCGCCCAGCAATGTGCTGAGCGGCTTTTTTTATGATGATTTAGCTGAGTTAGTTCTTCACCAACTTCATTACTTGTGTTTCGCCATTCACTGTTACTTTTACAAAGTACACTCCGGTATGCAATGTGCTTACATTATCTACAAGGATTGTGTTGGCTCCCTGGGTAAGTGTATGTGTTTGTTCACTTACTTTTCTTCCCTGCAAATCCACTAACTCTAACTTCACGTTACCTTCCTGTGTTGCATTTAGGGATACACTGTAACTATTCACAAACGGATTAGGGAATACCGAAAGTCCATTTGCTTCTTTGGTTGTTTTAATCACCTTCACAATGTTTGAATAGGTATAGTTACCATTAAAATCCAATTGTTTTAAGCGATAATAAAGTGTGTTGTTATTTGCAATTGTAAATGCTCTTGCATCGTTTAAACCATAGTTTAACATACGGTTGCTATTGCCGGATCCTTTTACAAATCCAATCTTCGCAAATTGTTTACCATCAACCGAACGCTCTACCTCAAATCCGGCATTGTTGGTTTCCGATGCTGTTGACCAAGCAACGAGTACATCAGCTGCATGAACAGTTGCTGTAAATGATGTTACGTTTACAGGCAATGGATTGCTTAACACATCCGTTCCGGTGAAAATACCAACAGCGCTGCGGCCGGATGCATTCATCAACCCTGTAACTGTATTGACAGTTGTGAATGCACTATCCCAATCAGAACCGTTATAGCGAGCAACTGATAAATTTGAAAGATTGCTCACTGTACCCAATACTGCCGAATCCGCCATTAAGGTTAAACCATACACATATCCGCTTCCTCCGGTTTCCTCAATATTCCAGTAAGCGTTCATGCTGGTTTTTCCACCCGTATTAGCAGGAGTTTCACCTGAATGATATCTTACACTTACAGCTGAAGGTAACGTTCCGGTTGCATCCCAATTAGCTTTTGCAACCAGTCTGCTGGCAAAGAAAAACTGTGTGCTATCTAAAGCTACAGGAGCTTTATCAGCATATGCTAACGGAGGCAATGTTGTTGGTGTAAACTCTACCGAACCAATATCAGTAGCTCCACCTGCTTTGGTTACCGAACGAACACCTGAGGCGTTGTTATAATCGCCCGAGATGCCACTCAGTGCGATCCCTTTGCCATTAGCGTACCAAGCATGCGTATTATTGGTTACAACACCTAAATTTCCGATAAGTGTATCCGTGAACAATGAATCGGCTGGTATGTTGAATACATTTTCGGCCCAATTGGTATTATACGTTGTATTGTACAAGGTTCCGAATGCCGACCAACCATATCCGGTACCACCAAGTTCTGCAAGGAAAGCCGTATCCCTTACCACAAAGAGATTGTAGTTTTGATTTGCTGCCGTAACCGCATTAACAGATCCTACCGCATACCCTTTTCCTGTTCCATCTGATGTTCTTTTGTTGTAAATGATATTGTTACGGGCATTGATTGCTGAGGTTGAGTTTCTAAAAATACCATATGAACTATTTGCACCTGCAGTGGTATTTCCATTTATAAAAATAGAATTGTTTGCAAACAAGTTAGCTCCTGTGCTAAAATCACTAATACCGTAAACTCTTGTCTCGTTTATGACTGATTCGCCCAACGATATTTGATTGTTTGCGATAATACAGCCATTGGCCGTACTGCTAATTTGTATTCCATGTACAATAGGAGAAGATGCACCTGTTCCTGTTCCAATTGCACCTATATTACTAACACGATTTCTCACAATAGAATAGGTTGCGCCTGTCGCGCCTACCATAATTCCAACAGGTGCATAGGCTGCAGTACCCGTGTTGGTACTTTGAATGTTGGATACCGTATTACCTTCGATTGTAACACCTGAAGTAGGGCCAGAGGTAACCAAAATACCTCCGAAACGTGCGGTAGCAGTTGATGTTGAAGTAATAAGACCAAACATATTACGAACTGTGTTATTACTGATGGTAATTGCTCCAGATGTTGTAGTGGTGGCAGATATTCCACCATTACGAACAATAGAAGCATTCAAGAAATTGATATTAGAAACCAAGTTGTTGCTAATAACAATTGAAGAGCCTGCGCCACCTGCATAATGAATAGCACTTGATGAACCATTGCATGTAAATGTATCGTAAGGCATAATACCTCCTCCAATAGTGTTATTATTTACTGTTACAATCCCACTTGACACCAATATTGGTTGAAACACCACGGTATTTGAACCCACATTTGAAATCGTATTGT
>CALRRW020000110.1:0-5562 GCA_943370695.1 Comamonas sp. lk
TTGTTCGATTCGGTTTTGGCCATTAATAACATATGCGCAATTCTCGGATGACAAGCCAATTGGTGGATCTGTTTTCCGTGAGGAGTTATCCTTCCATTTTCCAACGAACCTATTTGGTGAAGGGTTTCTGTTGCTTGTAAAATATGTGATTTGGGAGGAGGAGATAACCATGTTAACTGCAATAAATCTGTTACGCCCCACATTGCCATATCCAGCACCAGTGAAGCTAAATCGGCTTCCATGATTTCGGGAATACGGTGTTCAGCTAATCGTTCATGGGTGGCTTTTGTCCACATGCGGTAACATACACCCGCACTCAATCGTCCGGCACGTCCCGCACGCTGGTCAGCTGAATCTTTTGAAATCTGAACAGTTTCCAAACGTGATAACCCTGACTTGGGATCGAAGCGCGATATCTTGCCAAAGCCCGTATCGACAACTATTTTGATGCCTTCGATGGTCAGACTCGTTTCGGCAATTGAGGTTGCCAAAACAATTTTGCGCTTGCCATTTTTATTAGGCATAATGGCTTTGTATTGTTCGCTTTGGGGCAATACTCCATAAAGCGGATGAATGGCAAAATCGGTTAAATCATGTTTTAACAGTTCTGCACATTTTCGGATATCTCCTTCACCTGGCAAAAATACAAGCGCATCTCCAGGGTTTTCGTTAATTGCTTTTACAACGGTACGGGCCGTCATTTCAGGTAATAAACGCTCATCTTGCCCACCACTGTATAATACCTCAACCGGGTATTGTTTCCCCTGGCTTTCGGCCACGGGAGCATTGAGCAAAGAGGTAAGTTGCGGCATATTCAGCGTTGCCGACATCACCATTATGCGCAGGTCGGGCCTTAAAACCTGTTGAGCTTCACGGCACAAAGCCATTGCCACATCGGCATGAATACTGCGTTCATGAAACTCATCAAAAATAACCAAACCAACACCCTCCAATGCATTGTCGCTGTGAATCATGCGGGTCAAAATACCTTCAGTAACAACTTCAATCCAGGTAGTGTCTGTAACACGATTTTCAAATCGAATGCGGTAACCAATTGTCTCTCCTATACGGTCGCCCCATAAATCGGCCATGCGGTTGGCAATCGTTTTTGCAGCCAACCTGCGTGGCTCCAGCATCAGTATTTTTTTACCCTCAAGCCATGGTTCGTTTATCAATACCAAAGGTAAAAGTGTGCTTTTTCCTGCACCGGGCGGAGCATTCACAATTAAAGTATTTTGTTCAGCAAGGTGCTGTTTTACCTGCGGAATGATTTCAGTTACAGGTAAGCCGGTGGAATATGGATCGAAAGACAAGTGATATAAAAATATTGAGCCGCGAAGATAAGGTATTCGGCAATAAGGTTAATCGTGTTGGTACACGTATTAGCCAAAATAAACAACTGCCTGCAGTAAGCATACGATGAGTGAAACAACTGCCATCATACTAATCACTAAAAAGGCAATGCCTTTACCTTTTAAATCTTCATGTTGTGCCGGAATAAGTTCGAATACTTTAAACAATGTTTTGGTGCTACGCCATGCAAATACACAACATAGGGCCAGGGTTAAAAGAATACCAGCAATTTCGGCCCAATGCGTTTGCATATATACCAAATGCCCTGTTCCCATTGCGATTAGTCCTGATAAACCTCCTGAAGCCAAAGCGGTTTTCGCTTTCATTCCAATAAAAATAACAGATACAATTCCACATAAAATAAGGAATAAGCCGTAGCCAAAAAGTAAGGTGGATATATTCATCGGAAGCATGTTTGATTTAGGATGTAAATGTAATAGGGAAATGTTTTTTTTTTCAATAAAGAAAGAATTGGTCAGTTCATTTAGTAGTTGGGTTTAAAGATTATCACTATTTTGCGAAAGCGACATAAGCTACACTTGATAAAAAAAACGCACGATAATGAAAACTATTTATACTTTATTTTTAATGTGTTTGGTTGCAATGCAACTTTGCGCTCAGCAAACAGCTAACCCCAAATTATCGGCCAATCTCCGGCAATTCCTGCATAGCAGCGCATCAACTCAATCCAATAACCAATCAATTGTATACACCAAAACAAATGGGATTGTATATATCAGTACCATCATTAAAGTAAACAAAACAATATCTGTTTCCGGCTTAAACAAGTTGGGGGTATTAATAGGAACCAAAGCAGGAAATATATGGACAGCCAAAGTGCCGGAAAATCAAATTCGCAATTTTGCAAACTTCCGTGGAATCGACTATATCCAGCTTGATGAACCCATCAATGCTAATTTAGACGTAGCCCGAAAATCGTCCAGAGTAGATTCGGTGCAGGATGGAACCGGATTGCCAATGGGTTATTCAGGGAAAGGTGTGGTAGTTGGAATCATAGATGCCGGATTTGATTATACCCATCCAACATTTTATGATACAACCGGAAATGTGCTACGCTTAAAACGTGTTTGGGAACAACACAATGAGGGCACTCCACCTGCAGGATACAGTTATGGCAATGAACTCACCGATACTGCTGCCATGCTTGTAAAAGGTTACGAAGTCAATTCGTTTTCCCATGGTACACATGTTGGAGGAATTGCAGCAGGTTCGGGGTATGGAAGTTTGAACAACAAAAAAATGCGCGGCATGGCATATGAAAGTGACCTGGTTTTTGTGGGCATCCGTCCCGAAAAAAGTGAATGGAAGAGTATGGGAATGAGTAGCATTTTGGATGGCATCAACTATATATTTAAATATGCGCAGTCCGTTGGCAAACCCGCTGTGGTAAATTTAAGTTGGGGGAACTCAATAGGGCCCAACGATGGTTCTTCGTTGTTTAGCCAGGCATGCAATAACCTAACAGGCCCGGGCCGGATTTTTGTATTGTCGGCCGGAAATAATGGTGATGAAAATATCCATTTGCAAAAACAATTTACAGGAACCGATACCCTCGTTCATACGTTTGTTTCTTTCCCCGATATTGATGGTGAAAAGCTTAGTTGGATTGATTTATGGGGTGAGCCTGCCGAGTCGTTTTGTGTGAAACTGAGTTTGTATAATGGTAATACAACAACTGACAGTACAACTTTTATGTGTCTTGCCAGCAACACAATCGATACCTTTTTAATCGGTTCGAATAATGATACCTGCTTTTTTACACTCACGGCTTCTGCTGCCGATCTTAATGGCAAGCCTCATATTTTAATAGATGTAACCAGCAGAACAACAAACATATTGTGTATCAGTATTGCTGCCAATAAAGGAACGGTGAACATGTGGCAAGGTTATGTAAAAAACTATAGCGGATATTATGGCGCCTTTACCAACAATGGAAAAGCTTGGGCTGTAAATGGCGACAATCACTATACATTGGGCGAAATGGCTTGTACCGAATCAGCCATAACAGTTGCTGCATATGCCTCTAAAATCAGCTTTAAAAATTTGCAGGGATCCACCATCAGTTACTCCGGCTATGCTTCATTCAATCAAATTGTACCTTTTTCAAGCCATGGCCCAACCATTGATGGTCGGATTAAACCAGATATTGCTGCTCCCGGAATGACACTTGCGTCTGCAGTAAATTCGTTCGATGTATCGTATGCAGCAGGAGGAGGGAACTATGGTCAAAGTGTGGCGAAATATACGTTCCCCAAAAACAGCCGCGATTATTTTTATGCTGAAGCAAGCGGAACATCCATGTCGTCACCCGTTGTAAGCGGAATTGTTGCAATTATGTTGCAAGTCAATCCCGCTTTGAGTCCACAACGCATTAAAGAAATCATTTTTCAAACAGCCACAAAAGATAATTTTACAACACAACATCCGGATTCTGCACGGTGGGGAGCCGGTAAAATAAATGCCTATGCAGCAATCAAAAGGGCAATATTAACAGTGGGACTTACTGAACAAATCAAGCAAAACCAAACTGTTAAGGTATTTCCTAATCCGGCAACAGGCATGTTTTCAGTAAGTATGGAGGCGCATCAACAAACAACTGCTTATATTGAAATTACAAATATGATGGGTCAGGTAATCAATGCATTGCCTTGGGATATTGTTTCCGGAACCAATTCGCTTTTAATAGATAGCCATGACATGACACAAGGTGTTTATTTTGTAAATGTTATTCAAAACGGTCAACAACTTATTCAAAAGGTAGTTATTTACTAAGCAGTAAAAATCACCTTTAAGTTGCATGTAAAAGTTCATGCAACCAACGAAGTATTATTTCAATCCTCTTTGTTAAGATTTAAAATTTCCGGTATCGCCAACCTTTGTGGAATAAGTAGCGTAATTGAAGTTATGACAACGGTGATAGAAGGTTATACTACATAAATATGTAGTGGGTTAAGTCTTAAGTTTTCAATATCCTTGTGATTAAAGTATTTTTTAAGATTTGAGGCATTGTATTCGCCTTGTTAATCTGTAAATATGCGTAATATTTAACTGTGTTTTAAACGATATATACTATGAAAATAAAAGGTTCGCTAACATGTCTTGTTTTATTGGCTACCACTAAATTAGCTTTTAGTCAGTTGATTCCCGTTGGGCTATCAGGCTTTAATCAAGATGTAATTGCCAATGGTTCAGCAGGAGCTCCTGCATCTATTTCATTGCCAAATGGATTTGACAATGCCACTTGGTCATTTGTTGCACAAGATTTTAATGGTTCAACAACCTGCGCATTACCAATGAGCAGAACACTTACAAGTGTAACAACAGCTGGTCTTACCTATCAGCTTGCCAGTTATACCGGTAACAATGCATTGCATTTTCCCACTGCCGGAGTGCCAATGAGTTTAAACTTTAATATTGCACAATCTGCCAGTGAAGTATATGTATTGGGAACTTCAGGAAGTGGTGCTTCTGTTGCCGACATCACCGTGAACTTTTCGGATTTAACATCCCAAACATTTACAGCTAATAATTTTCCGGATTGGTTTAATACAGCCGGTGCAGTAAATGCTATAGGAAGGGTAAGTACAGCAAACACGCTTGAGTGTGCAACCACCGGCCCGAATCTGGCTCAGGTAAAATTAACGTTAAGTGTTGCGAATCAAAACAAACCGATTTCGGGTATTACGGTAACCAAAACCTCAGGAGGAATGCTGGGTATTCTTGCTGTGAGTATAAACTTTACCGGTGTTGTGGGCAGTGGCCCAACCACCATTCCCCCAATCGCCAGTTATTCATACAACGATGGTGATACAATTTGGATTAATGCAGCTACTACAATCGTAAACACTAGTTCAAATGCTTCAAAAAGTTACTGGGATATTATTGGTTACAACCACAGTAATAAAAACGGACCGTTTGCAGCATTCGCTGAAACCCGTGATTGTAAATCATCAGATGGCATCAACGATTGTTTTATCGATACCATTAACAATGCAGTAAACTTCAGGTATACCTTTAACCAACCCGGTTTTTACCGGGTAAAACTGGTTGCCCTTAATCCTTTTGGTTTTGATACATACATTGATACTGTTTATGTCGATACCCCTTCAACCAAACCGGTAGCCGATTTTTTTGCTGACCGTAAAATTGTGGGAGTATATGATTATGCCAACCTGTTTGACTTATCAT
>CALRRW020000111.1:0-5560 GCA_943370695.1 Comamonas sp. lk
TAATTATACCAAGCATATCCGTCAGAGCTGTTTTTATCCAGTTCAGCTTTCCACGCGTTTATTTGCTCTTTGTACCAGTCAGTCGATTTTCGTTCTACCGCATATCCGTTCACAAACTGTGGTTTTTGCCCAATACAGATATGCGAGAGTGCCAGTAATAAAAGGAGATTCAGTGTTTTCATAATAGAATATTTGCCTTTTATACCCTTTATGCCGATAAAGGTTCAAATCGGAAAGAATACGTAGTTTAACGTATAGATTGCCTCTTCGTATATATATACATTTGAGTATCAAAAAAAACTCAAACATTATGAAAAAACTACTACTACTTATGGCCATTGTTTCAAGCATCAATGTATTTGCTCAAAACAAATGGATTAGAGTTAACGCCCGCGTTGGGGGCACAATGATTACGTTTAGCCTATACCAAAAACAATCCGATAATTCGTATGCATTGCTCAAAAGCGTAGAAGAAGATAGCGGAGTGTGGACTTTTGACAGCCTCAATACCGGCATTTACAGAGTGCATGCCAGCATGGCTTATGCCAAATACATTCCAACCTGGCACCCAAGGAAAGCAATATGGGATGAAGCCGCAGATATTGACTTAACATCTACTGACAGTGCTTTGTGTGAAGAAGGCATGTTAGCTAATCCTGTATTTACCGGTCCTGCAACAATTGATGGAGAATTGAGCGAAGGAATGCTTAAAACTGCCGGAGACCCGCTGAAAAACACAAGGGTGGTCATTAAAGATGGAGCAGGTGCATTTGTAAAAATGACAAGCACCAATGATTCAGGTAAGTTTACCGTTAACAATTTACCCGTGGGTACCTACAAAATTTTGGTTGATGTTATTAATGTACCAACTGCAAATCCGAAAACGGTAGTGCTGGATAGCGCTAACTTAACCGCTTCTGTTGATTTAACCGTGAACTCATCAGGAACAGTTACAACGGGTATTCAAAAAGCAACTTCCCTAAATGCATTTGCATTGTATCCCAATCCTGCAACTGATTTTGTAACCGTAAATACGGCCGAAAATGTAACAATAAACATTTACAACATAACTGGACTGCTTGTTGCCAAAGGAACCATCAATCAGTTTCAAAATCTTTCAATCGAACAGTTACCTAATGGTATATACATTGCCAGCATGGTAAAGGACGGAATTACCTATACGCAAAGAATCGTTAAACACTAACAAAAACCTCTACTACGGTTAAAATGCCTCGCTGAAAAGTGGGGCATTTTTTTTACAAAATGTTTTATACATTGCCGTAAACAAAATAGTTATATGAAATACTACTCCACAGCTTCATCACAACAACGAATCCCTTTTTTACAAAATAACTTACTCAAGTTTTTTACCATCGCATTTGCCGTGTGTTGGATTGCCACTTTCATGGCCACTACTGATTTTGCAAATTGGGTGACCGAGAATGTGCTCACCTTTTTGTTCATTGTGGGTTTAAGCCTGAGCTATAAAAAATTTCAGTTCAGCGATTTGAGCTACACCTTGATTTTTGTTTACATACTACTGCACATCTATGGAGCTACCTATACCTATGCCGAAAACCCTTTTGGATACTGGCTTAAAGACACGCTACATTTGCAACGCAATCATTATGATAGAATTGTTCATTTTAGCTTTGGGTTTATGCTCGCTTATCCCATGCGCGATTATTTTAGGAATTGGTTTGGTTGGCCACTGTGGGTGTGTTGGGTATTACCTATCGAAATTACAATGAGTTTTAGCGGCTTATACGAAATTATTGAATGGCTGGTGGCCGATGTCTTTTTTCCGTCCGAAGGAACTGCATACCTGGGCACACAAGGTGATATATGGGATGCGCAAAAAGATATGGTACTCGCATTTAGCGGTGCAAGTATATCCATGTTCGGGTGCTCTTTACTCAAAAGGGTTTTTGATAAACGAACCGTGTAAGGCAAAAAAAAATAGTCGGTGGACCCCCCCCGACTATTTTTTTGTATCGTAATGAAAAAATTATCTTTTGTTGACCATTGCTTCTGCCATTTTGATGGCCTCATAAGCGTTAACAACCCCACCCGTTTTGCACAAATCAGTCATTTTTACTTTGCGTTTGGCATCACCAGGTAGTAATACTTTACCCTTTACCTTTACGGATGATTGCATGATAATATCCTTTACCTGATTGGCAGTAAGCGAAGGGTAGTATGACCAAACCAAAGCAGCTACACCCGCAGTTACCGGAGCTGCCATACTTGTTCCGTTGAAACTGGCGTATTTCGAATCCGGAATTGTGGAGTATATATCTACACCCGGAGCAAATACATCCACGTTTTGGTTACCATAATTTGAAAATGGAGCAGTGATTGTTTTTCCTTTATGCCAACTCGAAGCACCTATCTCCAACCAAGAAGAAGCTTCTCCCGTATTGTTTGCATAAGTATCACGCGGAAAATTATTGGTTGTATCCGTATTTCTGCCATCATTACCCGCAGCATGCACCAACAGTACATTTTTGCTGATGGCGTATTTTACGGCTTCATCTACTACTGATTTGTTTGGAGAATAACTTTTTCCAAAACTCATATTGATGATTTTTGCCCCGTTGTCCACTGCATAACGAATACCGTTTGCGATATCTTTATCCCTTTCATCTCCATCCGGAACTACCCTTACCACCATAATTTTAACATTGTTTGCAACACCCTTCATTCCTTTATTGTTATCCCTAACTGCAGCTATGATACCCGCAACATGGGTTCCATGTCCTCCTTCCGGACCTTCGTAGTGATTGTTTCCATATACACGTTCAGTTACGTCAGCATAATTATCTCCCACAATTTTACGCGTGTCTAAATCTTCGTTTAAATGCACCGTAAGTTCTGTTTGATAATGCTCCACTGTACCCGCTAGTGCTTCTCTAAACTCGCGAATGGTCATGTGGTTTTTTTCGCAATTTGCAATGATCTTTTTCTCCAGTTCTATTTCTGTTTGATACGCTTTAGCTTCTTCTTTTGTCGGATTTTCTTTTCCCATTTTTTTGAGCATTGCGTCCATTCCCGCAATAATTTCCCCATATCTTTTGACAACACCAGTTGCTGTAGCCTTGCGTGCGTCAAAAGTTTTTTTCACTTTCAAATATTCCTCATACTCAGAACCCGTTTTGGGTGCCCCGTTATTGTATTTGGTTGATAGTTCTTTATATACACGTGTAAGCTCAAGATTATCTTCATTCACATCACCATTTTGTCCACCTATAAAATTCCAACCATGGATATCATCTATATAGCCATTGTTGTCATCATCAATTCCATTATCCGCAATTTCTTTGGTGTTTATCCATATTACCTGCATCAAATCTTCATGGTCTACTTCCGTTCCTCCGTCAATTACCGCAACGATAATGGGAGTTGAGGTTTTGTTTTGCAACAATTCGGCATAAGCCTTTTCGGTACTTACCCCCGGTACTTTATTTTTTTTTGCATCTAAATTAAACCAGTTTTCGGGTGCTTTTTTTTGCGCAATGGTTACCCCGATGAACATGGTAAAGGCCACCAGCCCTAAGATTATTTTTTTCATTTTAATAGAATTATGTGGATGCAAAATAGCACGAAGTATCAAAAAGCCATACAATCATTTACACGAAAGGAAAAATGGAAGGGTAACAGTATAAAAAGAAACTTGACCGGAATACCCTGTAAAAACGAAAAGCCCCCTTGCGGGGGCCTTTCTAGCCTATGAAACAAATTGCACCTCTACTCAAAGATGCAAACTCTTAAATCAATTGAATGGTAGAATCTGTATTTATATAACACACTATCTACTACTCAATAGTACAATTAATTTTAGATATAAAAACTGACAAAATTCAGTATTTTATTTTTTTGATGAGCGGTTCACGCGATGGATAAACGTTCATTTAAATATTTGTTCCTCTGTAATACGAAAAACCCCCTTGCGGGGGTCTTTCTAGCCTATGAAACAAATTGCACCTCTACTCACGATGCAATATTTTAAGTAATGTTTGATGCACTGTTAATGCTGGTACAAATATACAACAATGCTATGCATGCATAAAAATTTTTGTGTCAGATTATTGTCATCTCTGTAAAGTTAATTTATACTGAAATACAGTACTTAAAAGAGGAAGTTACAAAGAACGATTGATACACTATATAAACGTAAAGTGAGACTAAAATGTTTTAGCGGATGTTATTATATTAAAATAACAGGGAGAAGTGATCTCCCTGTTGAATAGTATAAAACATCATCTCATTTTATTCCTCTGTATGATGGTCGAACTTATGCTTTGGTTTAATCCCGAGTCTAAGTTTTAAATTTTCACTTAAGTATAACATCACCGGAACCAGTATCAAGGTTAAGATTGTTGCAAATCCTAATCCGAAAATCATTGTCCAAGATAATGGTCCCCAAAAGGCTACACTGTCTCCACCAAAGAAAATATGTGGATTGCCTGTTTGAAACAACAATTCAAAATCAATATTCAAACCTACTGCCAACGGTACCAAACCAAGCATGGTAGCAGTTGCTGTTAGCAATACCGGGGTCATACGTGTGCGACCGGCTTCAATAATAGCTTCGCGCAATGGCATTCCCTCTCCAATGAGGATTTCGGTAAACTCTACTAACAAAATACCATTCCGCACCACAATACCTGCAAGCGCTATAATTCCCACCCCAGTCATGATAATAGAGATTTCCATATTGAAAATTGAAAACCCTAAGAATACACCGATCAGTGAAAGGATAATTTCACTTAAAATGATAATTGGTTTTGATAACGAGTTAAACTGAATAACCAAAATAAGGAAAATCAAAGCTAATGAACTCAATAAGGCTCCCCCCAAAAATGCTCCTGTTTCTGCCTGTTCTTCCTGCTCTCCACCCATTTTCACCGTTACACCTTGCGGTAAATCATAACGTTTCAACGCCTTATCAATTTTGCCCACAATTTCGTTTGCATTAAAACCCGTAAGCACATTCGATGAAAGCGTAATGATTGGTTTTTCGTTATAACGTTTGATACCACCAAATGTATTACCGTAGCGCACAGTTGCAACCGATGATAATGGAATCTGACGAATTTGTCCACCCATATTCATATCCCTGAAAATAATTTTCAGGTTCATCAATGCACTGATATTGTTACGTTGGTTTTCCTGGTAACGAATTTGAATAGGATACTCGTCATTAGCATCTTTTAACTTACTTGGATCATCCAACCCAAAAATAGCGCTGCGCAATTGCATTCCAATTTGCGCGGTACTAATACCCTCACGATTCGCCCTCTCTCTATCCACTTCAACCACAATTTCAGGTTTGCTCGATTGTACGTCTGATTTTAGCTCTTCTACACCTGGTATGCCTAATGAGTCCAGGTAGCGTTTAATATCAGCTCCTACAGCAACCAATTGGTTAATATCATCACCTTTAATATCTACAGCAATCGGTTTACCTGTTGGTGGACCATTACTTTCCTGATCCACAATAACCTCAACACCTGCTATTCCCTTAGTAGCTTCACGTATTTTGTCTAAGTACGGACGG
>CALRRW020000112.1:0-5558 GCA_943370695.1 Comamonas sp. lk
TATGAATTTTATGAACTGATGCGAACACTCAAAAGCACCGTTCATGCCAACTTTTACATCATTTACTTTAATACCCTTACCATCCAAAAATATAACAACCAATTGGGCATGCTTGGAAATATTATTGATGCATTGCAACAACAAAGCGAAAAAGGAAATATTCCACTTAAAGAAGTATTGCGCCTCAAAGCATTGTATTATCAACTGAACAATGAACGCACAGATTTAATTTCAAAATGGCTTGATGCACAACAAGAATTAGCCACGCTATTGCGCACCAGTGCAGTAATTAAAACACAACCCAGCCAAACCGAACTTGCGAAATATGCATTGGGCAATTTGAACATTAAACAACTATTGGACAAAGCAACGGCCAACAGGCCGGATTTAAAAATGAGTGAAAACCTCAACGAACAAGCAAGGTTAAACTACATTTTGCAAAAACGCAATGGCATACCGGATTTACATGTTGGCGCAGTATACGACCAAGCGGGAAGTTATGTAAACAATTATACGGCTATCACTTTCGGGTTTGATTTACCGGTATGGAACCGAAATCAAGGAAATGTAAAATATGCAAAAGCCATTTCACAACAGTATAAAACCGAACTCCAAAATAAAAACATTGCAGTGAATAATGAAGTAACGGCCACCTATCAAAAGCTGCTGCAAATAGAACAGGAATATCAAAAAGTGGATATCGACTTTGGAAAAAAATTCGAATTGCTAAACGCAGGTTATATTGAAAATTTTCAGAAAAGGAATATTTCCCTGATTGAATTCACCGATTTTATTGAAGCTTATAATAACAGCATTCAACAATTGAATAATTTGAACGAAAAGAGAATACAAACTTATGAAGAACTTAACTATGTTATCGGAGAAGAATTATTCCATTAGACTTATCGGCACTTTAGGAATCATTGTAATTGCCTTGATGGGCTTTTGCTCGTGTTCGCATCCAACTGCAAAAATTGCAGATGAACAGGCGTTTATGCTAAGTGATACAATGATGAAACGCATTGAATTATACACGGCAATTACCGAACCTATCACGCTGCAATTAAAACTTGCCGGCAAAATTGTGGCCGATGAAAACAAGCTCGTTGAAATATATCCACTGGTAGGCGGAAGCGTGGCCGAGGTAAATGTGGAACTGGGAGATTATATAAAAAAAGGAAAGGTATTGGCCGTCATTAAAAGTGGTGAGGTTGCCGATTTTGAGCGCGAATTAATAGACGCGCAAAGTGATTTATTGGTGGCTCAAAAAAACCTGAGGGTAGCCGAAGATTTATACGATAGTAAATTGGCTGCCGAAAAAGATGTGATGACCGCCCGAAACGAGGTGAATAAAACGCAAGCCGAACTGGGCAGGCTCAAAGAAATATTCAGCATATACGGAATTGACAAAAAAGCGGAATACCAGGTTAAATCTCCCATTAGCGGATTTGTGGTTGAAAAAAAAGTAACACATGATATGCAACTGCGTTCCGATAAATCAGATAATATTTTTACCATAGCCGAGATAAATGATGTGTGGGTAAATGCTAATGTGTATGAATCGGATATTTCAAAAATTCAGCAAAATATGGTAGCAGATGTAAAAGCACTGAGTTATCCCGACACACTCTTTACTGGGAAAGTTGATAAAATATACAACATACTTGACCCCCAAACCAAAACAATGAAAGTGCGCATTCAGCTTAATAACTCCAACTATTTGCTTAAACCGGAAATGAATGCAAGTGTAACTTTAAAATACAATGAAGGGGGAAGCATGATTGCGGTTCCATCCGAGGCTGTGATTTTCGACAGAAGTAAAAGTTACGTGATGGTATTTAAAGACAAATTTACCATTGAAACGCGTGAAGTTGAGGTATACAAACAAGTTGGAAGTATTACCTATATCAAAAAAGGACTGATAGATGGAGAGAAAATTATCAGTAAAAATCAGTTGCTCATTTACGATGCGCTTAACGACTAACAAACCATAGCATGAACAAGTTTATTCGCAATATTGTCGGGTTTTCGCTCAAAAATAAATTCTTCACCTTTTTTATGGTGCTGATATTGGTAATTGCAGGTGTTGTATCGTACCTCAATACACCTATTGAAGCCTTTCCTGATGTAACCAATACACAAATTATCATTGTAACAGAATGGAACGGACGCAGTGCCGAGGAAATTGAACGATTTGTAACAATTCCTATTGAAGTAAGCATGAACAGTGTGCAGCGCAAAACCAATGTGCGCAGCATTACCATGTTCGGCCTATCCGTTATCAAAATTATTTTTGAAGATGATGTCGAGGATTTTTTTGCACGTCAACAGGTAAACAATCAGCTCCGTAATGTGCAACTTCCTGAAGGAGTAGATCCTGAGGTGCAACCACCATACGGGCCCACCGGTGAAATTTACCGGTATGTCCTTAAAAGCCCTACAAAAGATACCCGCGAATTACTTACCCTTCAGAATTGGGTTATTGACAGACAACTGCGTTCGGTATCGGGTGTTGCCGATGTTGTTGCTTTTGGTGGAAGGGAAAAAATTTATGAGATAAGGGTTAATCCCATTCAATTAAACAAATACAGCCTTACGCCACTAGATGTATACAATGCGGTTGCCAAAAGTAACCTTAATGTTGGTGGCGATGTGATTGAAAAAAATGGGCAGGCATATGTGGTAAGAGGAATCGGATTGCTTGATAAAATTGAAGACATCGAAAATATTATTGTTGAAAATATAAGTGGAACACCCGTATTGGTTAAAAATCTAGCGGATGTAGTGGAAAGTGATGCACCGCGCGTGGGACAGGTGGGTTTGGATACCTGCGATGATGTGGTTGAGGGGATTATTGTGATGCGAAAAGGTGAAAATCCAAGCGAAGTACTAAAAAGGGTAAAAGATAAAATAGCAGACTTAAATGAGAGGGTATTACCATCCGATGTAAAAATGGAAACTTTTTACGACAGGGATAATTTAATGCATTACACCACAACAACGGTAATGCACAATTTGCTGGAAGGCATTGTGTTGGTTACAGTGATTGTGTTCTTGTTTATGGCCGATTGGCGCACCACACTTATTGTCTCCATCATTATTCCGCTCTCCCTGTTGTTTGCATTCTTCTGCCTGCGAATCAAGGGAATGAGTGCCAATTTGCTTTCATTGGGCGCCATCGATTTTGGAATCATCATTGATGGAGCGGTCGTCATGGTGGAAGGGATTTTTGTAACCCTTGATCTTGTGTCGAGTAAAATTGGAATGGATAAGTTTAATAAACTATCCAAACTGGGCATTATTAAAAAAACCGGAGGAGAACTGGGTAAGGCTGTATTTTTCTCCAAACTCATTATCATTACTGCACTTATTCCAATTTTCTCTTTTCAAAAGGTTGAAGGCAAAATGTTTTCGCCACTGGCCTACACCCTGGGGTTTGCGTTATTGGGAGCTTTAATATTTACACTCACTCTGGTACCAGTTTTATCAGCAATGTTGCTGAATAAAAATGTAAAGGAAAAACACAATCCGTTTGTGGAGTTCATTCAAAAATATGTGATTAAAGGGTTTGACTGGTGCTTCAGGAACAAACGAAAAAGTTTAGGTGTTACCAGCATTATTTTGGTGCTCACGCTGTTTTCGGTAAAATTTATGGGAACCGAGTTTTTACCTCAACTGAATGAAGGCGCATTATGGGTTGAAGCTAAAATGCCTATGAGCATGTCATTAAATGAAACCGTTAAAATGGTGCATGTACTTAGGGGAAAACTTGAAGCATTTCCGGAAGTAAACAGTGTGCTTTCACAAACGGGAAGATCAAACGATGGAACTGATCCAAGCGGATTTTATTATGTGCAGATGCAGGTGAATTTAAAACCAAAGGATGAATGGGAACGTAAAATTTCCACGGATGATTTGATTGAGGACATGGATAAAGTGCTAAAACAATTTCAGGGAGTTAATTACAATTACTCGCAGCCTATTATTGATAATGTAGCAGAAGCCGTTGCCGGAATGAATGCCAACAATGCGGTAAAAATTTACGGTGAAGACCTGGACAAACTAGATGAAATTGCCAATCAGGTAATTGAACAAATTGGCAGCGTAAACGGCATAAAGGATGCGGGCATTTTGCGCAATGTCGGGCAACCGGAAATGCAAATTGTATTGAGTGATCAAAAAATGGGGTTGTACGGAATTGCGGTAATTGATGCGCAAGCAGTAATCGAAATGGCTATCGGGGGTAAAACTGCCAATATCAAATATGAAGGGGAACGTAAATTTGATATTCGCATCCGCTACCCGGAAGAGTACCGAAAAACGGAAGAAGATATCAAACGATTAATGGTACCCACACTTAATGGACAAAAAATTCCACTGAGTGAAATTGCAACCATTAAAACATTAACGGGACCGGCATTTGTATACCGCGATAATAACAACCGATTTATTGGTGTGAAATTTTCGGTGCGTGAGCGCGACTTGGGCAGCACCATTGCCGAAGCTCAAAGAAATGTTGCAGAACACATCAAACTTCCGAAAGGCTACTCTATCAACTGGACCGGAGAATTTGAAAACCAGGTTCGTGCTACCAACAGATTGGGGCAGGTAGTTCCGATATCCCTTATTGCCATCTTTATTATTTTGTTCATCATGTTTGGAAACGTACTGGACTCGGCACTTGTATTGGTGAATGTACCTTTTGCCATCATTGGTGGAATATGGGCACTGCAAATTACGGGCATCAATTTTGGTATTTCGGCCGGTGTAGGGTTTATTGCTTTGTTTGGTATATGCGTACAAAATGGTGTCATTCTTATCCAGGTATTCCGCAACAATTTGCATAACGGACTCACACTTGATGAGTCTATCAAAAATGGTGTACAATCCCGTATCCGGCCTGTTGTGATGACTGCAATGATGGCCACCATCGGATTGTTACCGGCAGCAATATCTACTGGAATAGGGAGCGAAACGCAGAAACCGCTTGCTGTGGTTATTATCGGAGGATTGATAACCGCAACGGTATTAATATTACTGGTATTCCCAATTGTGGTAAAAGCCGCATACCGAAAAAGTTTAACCGCTTAACTCTTTGGAACAAATGGCCGGGTAATAATCCTGATTGCACGTTGGTAACTTAAGTAGTTCCACATCCAGTTTAAAAACACCACCAACCTGTTTCGGAAACCAACCAATAACATGAGGTGAATAAACATCCAACCCAACCATGCAAAATAACCTTGCATCTTTATGCCAAATATTTCGAATACGGCTTTGTGGCGGCCTATGGTTGCCATACTGCCCATGTTAAAATAGGTGTATGGTTTTAATTCCTCTTTGTTTAATAAGCGTATCATATTTTTACCCAGCAATACACCCTGTTGTTGTGCAACAGTTGCCACCATAGGGTGACCGTTAGGGTATGCAGCATCCGAAGTCATGTAACTGATATCTCCGATAGCAAATATATTCTCGTATCCTTCTACCCTATTGTACTCATCAACTTTATACCTGTTACCTCTTGCGAGCACACTTTCCGACAACCCTTCAATCGT
>CALRRW020000113.1:0-5547 GCA_943370695.1 Comamonas sp. lk
CATGTCGAACACAATTGCTTTAACAATCAAAGCCAAGCCTGCCACCTCGGTTATTACAGGTGAAACAAATGCCAAAAATAATTCAACGGAAACCTACAGTGTAACACCAACTGCAGGATCTACTTATAACTGGACCATTAATGGAGGAACTGTAGTTGCAGGGGCTCCTGTTGGCAGTGTCAATGTATTATGGGGCAACTCATCTGCGGGAACTGTTTCGGTTAAAGAAACAGGTACAAACGGATGTTTTGGTGATATCAAAAACTTAAGCATTACACTCTCACCTAATACAGCCGTGCAACAAATTTCGTTTATGAACGCAATTGAAATATATCCGAATCCAACCTATGATGATGTACATATCAGGTTCCACCAACCATCCAATGGTGCTGTAACACTGAGTGTGCTTAATATGATTGGACAACAAGTGTATTCAGAAAAGATTGGACAACAAGGAAGTGGTGATGCATATACCATCGACATGAATAAGTTCAATTCGGGTATATACTTCATCGAAATCAGGTCGGCAGAAGGAACCAAACAGATTAAGGTTATTAAGAAGTAAAAATAAATAATCCTACAAAAAAAAGGAGCCCTGCAATTTGTTACAGGGCTCCTTTTTTTATGCAATTACCATTTCGCTATACTTTTCAACCACATCTTGCAGTGTTTCCAATATTGCTTCCTTTGAATCGGCCATTACCAGGCGGGTTCTGTATTCCTTAAAATGGTCAATCCCTTTAAAATACTGACTGTAATGCCTGCGCATCTCTACAATTCCAACCCAATCACCTTTCCATTGAATAGAGTGAAGTAAATGTGTTTTGCAAACCGAAACCCTATCAGCAATGGTTGGTGCTTCCAGGAACTCCTGTGTGGCCATGTAGTGTTTAATTTCATTAAAAATCCATGGATAACCTATGGCAGCGCGGCCAATCATAATACCATCCACACCATACCTGTTTTTATATTCAAGGGCTTTTTCAGGGGTATCTATATCTCCATTCCCAAAAATGGGAATCTTGATACGCGGGTTGTTTTTCACTTTGGCAATAAGCGTCCAGTCGGCTTCGCCTTTATACATTTGCGCACGTGTACGACCATGAATAGACAATGCTTGTATACCAACATCCTGCAAGCGCTCGGCCACCTCTTCCACATTTTTACTGTTTTCATCCCAACCCAGGCGTGTTTTTACTGTAACGGGTAAATTGGTTGATTTTACAACGGCTTCGGTTACTTTAACCATTTTGGGCAAATCTTTTAAAATACCGGCACCCGCTCCTTTGCAAACTACTTTTTTTACGGGGCAGCCAAAGTTGATATCTACCAAATCGGGGTTTGCGGCATCCACAATCTGAGCGGAAAGGGCCATTGATTCTTCATCACCACCAAATATCTGGATACCAATAGGTCGCTCATAGTCAAATACATCAAGCTTCATGCGGCTTTTAATAGCGTTGCGAATCAATCCCTCACTCGAAATAAATTCGGTATACATTAAATCGGCTCCATGCTGTTTACACACGGCCCTGAATGGAGGATCACTTACATCTTCCATTGGAGCAAGCAATAAAGGAAATGCTCCCAACTCTATATTACCAATTTTTACCATATATATTTGTGCCACAAAAATAACCAAATGTTGGAAAACACTCCTACCCCAATTCAATCTGTTCTGTTCTTTGTAACACGTTCGGCCATTTTAGCCGGGATGATTTTATTTTTTGCATCCGTGGGATATATGCTCGGAGGCTTTTTGGCCAATGCTATCTGGGGCGTTAATTTATTAAGCGACCCAAACCGGATGAATGATTATGCATCGGATTTGGCGGTGCTGAACACCATGAAACTTTTACAAGTAACTATCACCATTGGGGCCATGATGATTCCTGCCTGGACATTTCCTAAGGCGCTGCAACAATCGCCTGCAGCATTTTTGCAGGTTAACAGTACTTTCAAACCAATATACATATTATGGACATTGGGAATCATTTTCCTTTCTGTTCCTTTTGTTTCATGGCTGGTAGAATGGAACGGTGCGATTCAATTTCCCGAGAAATGGCAGTACCTGGAACAACAGCTGAAAGCAAGTGAAGATGCAGCCGAAGCTTTATCAAAAGCATTTACCACGGCAACTACCCCGGCACAATTTGTGGTTACTTTGTTTATTGTAGCGGTTTTTCCGGCCATAGCCGAAGAGTTTTTGTTCAGGGGGGCACTCATTCCCTTTTTCAGAATGTGCTTTCGCAACAATGTGCACGTGTCTGTTATGTTAAGCGCTATTATTTTCAGTGCATTTCACGGTCAGTTTTACGGTTTCTTTCCCCGCATGGTATTGGGTATGCTTATAGGTTACTTATTTGTATACAGTAAAAGTATATGGCCTGGTGTGCTGGCTCATTTTATCAATAATGCCATCGCTATCAGCATTCCGTATTTTGAAGTTGAGCAATCCGAATGGCAATTGTTCAATGACCAATATCATTTTCCGGATTATGCTGTTGTGTTGAGTTTGTCTCTTTCCATATACCTTGTATTTATTATGTACCGCACCAATCAAAAAAACAATGCTGAACTGGACAAAAGTATATAGCACCACCAATATTCATGAGGCAGAGATTATTAAATCGATGTTGCTTGAAAACGAAATTGAAACGGTGGAAATGAATAAACGCGACAGCAGCTATTTAGCATTTGGAATCATAGATGTATATTGCCCCGCTGAAAAAGTTATTGCAGCATTGCACTTAATTAACTCATACCAAACCGAAACAACATGAAAAGTAATTTTGCTCAACGGGCCATCACCGGAACTTTATTTGTGGGAGCCGTTACGGGTTTGACCTTATGGGGAGAGTGGTCCTTTTTTGTGCTTATTTTTGCCATTAATTTTTTATGCCTGCTGGAGTTTTATGAACTCATTTTACCAGACAAAAGCTGGATAGAAAAATACCTTGGAATCATTACAGGCTCCTTAACATATTTAATGTTTGCCCTTATTTTTTCGGCTGATTTATCTATTGCATGGTATTATCACCTGATTCCGATTTTTTTACTCATGTTTATCATTAAACTTTTCGAAAATTCTCACAACGAATTTACAACTCTGGCCTTTCAGGTACTTGGATTGTTATATATCACCTTGCCATTTGTAATGCTCACCAAAATGGGCTTTATTAATTCTTACGAATACAGTGCGGGATTACCGTTAGGTTTTTTCCTTTTACTGTGGACAAGCGATACCGGAGCCTATTTGGCGGGCCGTAGTTTTGGGAAGCATAAATTATTTGAACGGGTATCGCCAAAAAAAACCTGGGAAGGAAGTATTGGGGGGTTGGTATTGGTGAGCATTGTTGCCTACATCCTTTCACAATTTGAGTTATTTGATGCCGTTGAAACAATAGACTGGCTGATTATCGGGGGATTGATTGTTGTGTTTGGAACCTTCGGTGATTTGTTTGAATCCCTGCTCAAACGCAATCTCAATATCAAAGATTCGGGAACCATTTTACCGGGACATGGTGGCGTTCTCGACCGTTTTGACGGTTTGTTTTTAGCTGTTCCAGCTGTATTCTTTTACCTCATTTTCACCAATTAATCCGCATGAAATTATTCAAAGTATTTTTCTCCCTGTTTCTGGTTGTTTTATTGTTTGTGGGTATTTCGCGTTTTTTTTCTCCGGTATACGTGGTTAAGGAAACCGTGCAGGTAAACAAACCTTTAACCGAAACATATGCTTATTTATCCGATATTAAAAAATGGGAGGAATGGAGTTTGTGGAACAAAAACATGGATAGCACACTTATCTTTTTTTACACTCCCAAAACAGATACAACGGGCTCACGCCAATACATATCAGGCGATTTAATAGGAAAAGGTTTTATCGAAATTGTGAGCACCCGACAGGATTCCGGGTTAACCTACAGAATAGACTTGCGCGAAGGTGAAATGACAGCCAACGGAAAATTTGAAGTGCGTGCTATTACCCCTTCCATTACGGAGATAGCCTGGATAGACAGTGGTAATGTGGGCAATAATCCTGTGAAACGATACATGATTCCAATGGTTACCAAAAGCACTGCTCAAACATTTAAAGATGGATTAGTCAGAATTAAAACACAATTGGAAACGCATTAATTGTTAGCAAACATCCCTTTAAAAAAACACCCCTTGTTACGCAAATGAATTGCTTAACAAGGGGTATTTCTTTACGACTCCTTCTCGTTTTCTTTCCTACGTTTTACCAAAACCATACCGCCCATTACAAAGATTCCTCCGTATAGTAAAACAGATGACACCAGTGATATTTTCTCTCCGATTGCAACCACGATCGGTTCAAACTTAAAATCAATGGTGTGTTTACCCGCCGGAACAACCATTCCTCTCAACACGTAGTCACATCTGAAATGAGGCACCAATTGTCCGTCAACATAAGCGTTCCATCCTTTATCATAAAAGATTTCAGAAAACACAGTCAGTTGTGGCGTTGCTGTATTTGATTCGTAAACCAAATGATTTGGTTTGTATGACATAAACTGAATGCTTGCTGTTGAATCTGGTTGAATGGTTAGGCCGGTTAATTGATCAGCATAACGTTTATCAATAAATGCTTTTTGTTTTGGCATAATATGGTTCATCGAATCCATTTCAACATCAGCATTGTCAACCAGTTCATAAGCTGGAACGAACCATGCATTGCCACAAGCATCGGGATTTTGTTGCGGATATAAATTATTGGTACTATCGCCCACTATAAAATATTTAACGTTCAGCATGTTAAATACCTGCATATTATTCTTGGCAATTTGGAATTCTATCAGTTCCTGGTACCTGCGCATTTTTGCACCATTGTAGCCGCCAATTGATTTGTGATAATAAGAAGTGATCGCATCCTGCGTAAGATTTTGGGTGGTATTGTACACCCGGTAGTTAGGATCTTTATCCTGTAATATCATTTCGTCAGCCTGGGTTTTAGGGAAAATAGCCTGGTTTTCTTTTTTCTTTGCCTGGTAATCCCTTTCGTTCAAATAACGTTTGTCAACCTGCCATAAATCGGCAACAACCAATAGTGCGAGTAACCCCAATACATATTGTTGTTTGATTTTACCGGCAACATAAAACCATAGTGCAGCAGCAGCCAATCCGATTAAAACCAACGAACGCAATGCATCCATTTGCAACATTGATTTACGGTCGGCAATCAAGCTATCACGCAACCATTCCGGTAGCTGAGCATCGGCTCTGCTTACAAAATACTCGGTAATACCTTCACCTTTATCGATATTAAAGAGACTGAAAAACACTTCGGGAATCAATACAAAAACAGCACATATACCGCCAACAATATATAGACTCAGCAATATGCCTTTTTTAATCTCTTCTTTTTTGAGTGTACCTTTCATCATATCCCTCAATTCTAATAATGCTAGTAATGGAAAGGTAGCCTGCGTAATGGAAAGGATAAATGTTACGGATCTGAATTTATTGTAAAGGGGAACATAGTTGAAAAAGATATCTGTAAAAAACATGAAATTCCTTCCCATT